>CAZXVB010000421.1:0-2561 GCA_964643875.1 uncultured Anaerolineales bacterium
GGTAAACATACGAATCCGCGGGCAATGGCGTACGCAGAAGCCTGGGCGCGATTCTTGGCTCCCAATTTAGTCAGAATGCTCCGCAGGTGATTTTTGACCGTGTTGTGAGCAATCCCCAACTCCTGCGCAATTTCCCGATTGGAATATCCATCCACCACCAGGGCCAGAACCTGACATTCCCGACGGGTCAACACGCCCCAGGCTTGTGGTCGAATCACCGACCAGCTTTGCTGAGCTACCTGATCGAATAGTTTGCCGGTCATCGCTTGCGAAATGGGCGTCTTCCCCTCCGCCAGCCCCCGCAGGTGCTGGAACAGGGTGTCCGGCAACAGGTCCTTGATCAGATACCCATCTGCCCCATATCGAATTGCCGTCGCCAGATCGTCAGCGCCATCTGAGACTGTCAACATCACCACCTTCACGTTCGGCATCTGGTGCTTGATACGCCGCGTGGCCTCCAGCCCGTCGCAACGCGGCATACGAATGTCCATCAGGACGACGTCCGGATGAAGCACTTCAACCTGCCTCAACGCTTCCAGGCCATCCGCCGCTTCACCAATCACCTCGAAGTCCGGTTGAGCGTCCAATAGACGGGCCAGCCCCTTTCGAAAGAGCAAATGATCGTCTACCAGCAAAATGCGCAACAAGTCCATGGCACTTGCTATTATACCCGTTTCCCGTGGAGAGAGCAAAACCAGGCCGGCTGGAGTGCTCGAAGCACAGAGTCAAAGAGATGAAAGAGATACGGGTAACAACCGGAGCCTCCACCTTGACAAAACAAGCACTATGGGCTATGCTTTCCCGCGATGCCTGAGTTAGCCGTCATCATCGTGAGTTGGAATGTGTGCCACCTGCTGGCTCGCTGCCTGGATACGCTGTACGCCGACCTGGCGCGAACCAACCTCAACGCCGAGGTATGGGTCGTGGACAATGCCTCCACGGATGGAACGGCGGAAATGGTGTCAGCCCGCTTCCCGACCGTCCACCTTCGGGCCAATGCAGAAAACCTGGGGATCGTGCGGGGCAACAACCTGGCACTGCAAGAGATACTGGCCCTTGATCCGCCGCCAGCCCACATCTGGCTGCTCAACCCAGATACAGAGGTGGAACCCGGCGCAACGGAGGCATTGCTTTCCGTATTGCGGACCTCTCCCGACATCGGCGTGAGCGGTGCGCGGCTGCTCTACCCAGATGGCTCACACCAACAGAGCGCCTTTCGGTTCCCCGGCCTGCTCCAACTGGCGTTCGATCTGTTCCCCTTGCCGGCCCGCCTCTACGATACGCCCCTCAATGGCCGCTATCCATACCGCTACTACCAACAGTCGGAGCCGTTCCAGATAGACCACCCACTAGGGGCAGCGATGATGGTGCGCTCGGCAGCCATCGCTCAAGTTGGCCTCCTGGACGAGGCGTTCTGGATGTACTGCGAGGAAGTGGATTGGTGCTGGAGAATGTCCAGGGCCGGTTGGCGGGCGGTCTGCGTGCCGAGGGCACGGGTGATCCACCACGCCGGCAGTTCCAGTGAACAGGTGCGCATTCCGTCATTCATCGCGCTGTGGACCAGTCGAGCGCGGTTGTATGCTCGTTATCACGTGCCGTTCACCCGTCGGCTGGCGCGAGCGATGGTGCGGATCGGTATGCGGCGACGAGCACGCACCGCCTCACCGGAGATGGCAGACGCCTGTTCCCAGGTAATCCAAGTGTGGGAGGAAATCGTGTGACTGTCACGGCAATCATCCCTGCGCGGGACGAAGAACGCGAGATCGTGGATTGCCTGGCGAGCGTCGCCTGGACCGAGCAGCGGATCGTCTTCGTAGATGACCGCACCACCGACCAAACTATACGATTGGCCCGACAGGCCGGTGCGGAAGCGATGCTGCATCCATTTGAGAATTTCGCCCAGTTTCACAATGCAGCGATGGCGCTGGAACAGATCACAACGGATTGGGTTCTCTTTGTGGATGCCGACGAGCGTGTCACACCGGAACTGGCAGACGAGATCCAGCAGGTGCTATCCGATAAAGAACGGGGGGAGGTCTTGTGGTGGGTTCCCCGGCACAACTACATCTTCGGGCGACTGACACTGGGGGCCGGGTGGTACCCCGACTACCAGGCACGTTTGTTACGTCGCGGGTACACTCACTGGGAACGTCCCGTGCACGAATTCGCCGTGGCGAATGGGCCGGAAGGATATTTGCAGTCCCCCCTGGTGCACTACAACTACCGCGACCTGCCGGACTTTATCGCCCGACAGCAGCGATACACCGACATAGACGCCGGGATTCTATTTGCTGCCGGCACACATCCGCGCTGGTACACACCATACACCCAGGCCGTCCGGCATTTTTGGTGGCGCTTCGTGACATTGCGCGGTGTACAGGATGGCCTACATGGCTTGAGATTGAGCCTGTTGATGGCATATTACGAGGCGGTCAAATATCGCAAACTGGCCCGCCTCTGGCAAACAGGCAACCATGCGGCTCGTTGACGGTTCCCGATGGGCGTGTTATACTACCGGCAGTCGAACGGCCTGGTGGCCAAAGCGTGCTTCCCATCAATGC
>CAZXVB010000422.1:0-2555 GCA_964643875.1 uncultured Anaerolineales bacterium
TGAAGTTGATTTGTTCATTTGTTATCTCTTCACCTAAATCTCTATGGGGCAGACAAAACCATCTTGCCTATAATACTCGATGGGTGTTAGAGATGTATGTGTATTCCGTTAGAAATGTGTTAATATTCGCTACAGTTTATTGGGTCAACGTGGATTCGTGGGGTAAGCCAGCCTCCCGCAGGTTCATACAAACTCAACCTGCGGGAGGCTCGTCGGGCGAAGGTCTCTGACCGAGCCCGCCTCGGTCTGGAGACCTCGGCGAACGGAAACAGTTTGTTTTCTAGGCAGTCAACCCTCTGAATTCAGGCGAGCTATGGTTCTCCTTGCGCAAGCGGACGGTAGACCGCCGAGCCGGCAACTGCCCGGTACACATCCCGGAACGACCGGACCATCCCCTCCAGTGAGAACATTTCCCGCCCCACAGCCCGGGCTGCCTGTTGGTAGTTCTCGTAGTCCCGTTCCAGCGAGGCCAACGCATCCAGCACGCCCGTGGTAGAGATCTCCTCGACGACTACGCCGCACCCCATCGCCGCCACATCCTCCGCCATTGGGATCGCCCGGCTAATCAAGACCGGTTTTCCGGAAGCCAGCGATTCCATCAGCGAGTGGGGATACGCCTTGACAATCGTCGGCGTGGAGGCCAACACCACACTGGCATGCACCCCGGCCAACACCCGATTCACGTTTACCTGCCGATCGAGCACGGTGACCCGCTCCTCCAATCCCGCCGCTGCCACTTGCTCCATCATTCGTTTCGTCAGCACGCCCCGCCACAGAAAGACCAGGTGCAAGCGCGGCTCCTGTTGAGCGGCCTCCAGCAGCGCCGTGACCCCTTTGGTATGGAACTGTTCCTTCGTCCACGGTGCCGATCCAGCCATCAGCCAAATATCCCGCTCCCAGGAACGGGGTGTGTATGTGAAGCGGGTTGTATCTATCCCCGGCGACACGCGAAAGACGTTCTCCAACCCCCACGCCCGGAGACGGGCCAGGCTCTTCGTGTCCATCACAGTAACGGCCGCTATGCGAGACAAAAAAGAAATGGGCGGACGGCGTGCGACGCCACCGGTCAACGAGTAGACCACCGGCCTTCGCAGCGCCCGCAACACCGGGAAGGGGAACGGATCGGGGTTGTAGGCGTGGTGGAGATGAAACCTGCCCTCACTTTGGCGCAACGTTCGCAACAGATGCAGCCCAAAAAACAACCGTGGGATGTAGATCGGCGCACTGCGGTTGGGATTGAGGTAAACGACCTCGCCACCAAAACGTGCCCGCAATACCGACACTTCTTGCGAAAGCGCTTCACAATCGGGGTTGTCGGGGGGCAACATAGTGAGGTGGTACAAAATCGCCATCATTCACTCCGAAAACAGCTCATTCCGTCCCCCGAACCGCCCGCGCAATCCATCTATCCAGCCCAGGCGTACCGCCCTGGCGGTGGCCGGCTGAGTCGGCCGCAATTTGAGGTACAGGGCCAAGTTGTAAAGCGACCAGATGGCCCTCAGGAGCCATCCGGTGTAGGGATAGAATTTGCGGATGAAAAGGAAACGGTTGCGGATGATGTAATAAACGTGCAGCGTCGAGCGGAGATCGGAGGAGCGCTCCAGGGCATGGAAAGCCCGCGCACGTATATCTACCACGCTCCAATAGCCGGCCTGAGCAGCCCGCCGACACAAGTCCGCCACCTCCATCGAAAAGAAGTACGTTTCATCCAGCAGACCGACCCGCCGGAAGACCGTCGGCCGGACCAGCACGACCGTACCCGGCACGTATGCCACCGGACGCACCGGCGGGCCGGGTGTCAGTTC
Source organism: uncultured Anaerolineales bacterium (assembly GCA_964643875.1). GTDB lineage: Bacteria > Chloroflexota > Anaerolineae > B4-G1 > B4-G1 > CAZXVB01. The sequence goes on from CAZXVB010000422.1 coordinate 1,806, forward strand.
GAGGATGTGCGACTGGTGGTGCAATACAGGATTGCGTCCGCCGGCGGCCAACAAATGGTCTGGGTGATTCGCCTCGAACAACAGGGAGCCAACGAAGCCAAACCGCTCATCTATGTGCAGCGTTTTCAGCAAGCGGATGACATCCGCCTCCGCTATAGTGGCGTCGTTGTTGAGCAACAAAATCGGCATTTCCCCTGCCGCCAGGGCGGCCTGGATTCCCAGGTTATTTCCACCGGCAAAGCCCCGGTTCGTCTCGTTGCAGATTAAGTGCACGTCTGGACAGGCGCGGCGGAGGGCGGTCACGTCCGTCTCTACCGAGCCGTTGTCCACGACCCAGACGGTGGGTGCCAGTTGCCGCCAGGCTGTGACCATCCGGACACAGCGAATCGTATCCTGGGCGGCATTCCAGTTCAAGATGATGATGGCCAGTTCCATGCAAAGCACCTCTTGGCCCCGAAGCAGAGAATTCAGGGTGATAGTGGAGAAAAGTGTCGGGCAACCAGATTCTATTTTGACATTATGCCACAGATGACTTGTTGAGGCAACTGCACAAGCAGGACTCTGGTTGGAATTTGTGCCTGGGCATGTTATAATTTGTCCGTTATCGTTGGAGGGGCCTGTGTCAGCATTCCCCGATGTGGATAGACCACAATTTTGACTTTTGAGAGAGGGGGAAAACAATGCGCATTGTATTAGATGCGATGGGATCGGACCAGTACCCGGTGCCGGACATCGCCGGTGCGGTTATGG
>CAZXVB010000423.1:0-2552 GCA_964643875.1 uncultured Anaerolineales bacterium
TTTTCGAGGTGCCAAAAGTGTCAACCTATTTCAGCCCGTAATTGAACCATCCCTAGATTTCTTACCTTTTTTTGATGTACTCTCGTCCCTTCAGGGCCGTAGTGCCGATGACCAACCGGCGGGGCACGCCGTCTACACGCTCCAATTTCCCCAGGGCTTCTACCCTTTCTCCTACTTCTGCGATATCCCGATAGCGGCCTTCGTATGAGACGATCTCGCGCACCTGTGCGGCGGCTCGCTCTCCTTCCAGGACCTCCACATTGTCTACGGCGTAGATCGCTGGTTGGAATAACGCCTCGACGGTGGAGGTCAGCGTGGCCTCCAGACGGACACGGCCCAAGCCTCGGTAGATGTGGTCGCCGTACTGCTCGGTGATCTCGTCGTCGGTGCGTGTGGCATGGATGCCGAAGAACCGCCCCCGGTAGGTCCCGTAATTCCAACGTCGTTCAACGTTGTAGCGTGCCTCGGCCGGCGTCAATGGGAACCAGGCGCTCATCTCTTGTACCCACCGTTCACGGATCGCTGCGTCCACAGGGGCGAGAGCGCGACAACGCCTATCTCGGAGTACCGCTCGTACCCGACGGGCGTTCTCTGCTCCGTAGACCAACAGGTTGACGTCGGAAAGCTCCAGATGGTGGAGTCTGATCAGGATCGAGCCGGTGATGCCTAGATTGTCGGTGGTGATGCCGGCCGCTGTCGCGATCTCCAGTGCCAGGTCCCGAGCTATAGCCTCCAGGGAATCGGCCGGATTGGAGATCACCTCCGCCAGTCGGGTCTGCGGGACATAGTAGTGGGCTACGGCCTCCTGCGGAACCATCGAGAAGCGGATACCCCGCACCGGGCACTCGGCGACGTACTGAGGGTAACGCGCCTCCAGGTAACGCAGGGTGTCGGCGACGTTGCTGGCGTGGTAGTAAGTCACTTCTCTCCGGTACGCCACCGCGCCGCCGCGCCATCGGCCGGTAGAATCGGGGGAATATTTGAGGTACGCCGTGTACCGCTCCGGGGGATGTAGATAGCCGGTGACGCAGAAAAACATCCCCTCCGGTGTGCGGATAAAGTCCCGGTCCTTGGGTTTGCGCGTAGTGGGGGGTAGGCTCGTCATTCCTGGATTTGTACTTTTGTTTGTCAGGGGGATTTCCGATTTTACTCCCATAGCTGTGGTAGCCGTTTCAGGATGGCCGCGATTGGGTGGTGAGCTTACCAGCGGGCGTGATGCTCCTCGGCAAATCCGATTACCCCATCCAAATGGATCACCTCTCCATCGTTGGTGTAGAACGTGCCGTAGTAGCGACCGAACATCTGGTGTACTTGGCTGGCAATGAGCAGCAGATTCGTGGCGGCCACGCGCTCCAGGAAGGGGACGAATTTTAGCTCCATTAGCCCGTCTGGTGCAGTCATTCGCCAGGGGCGCATAAAGTCATTAGAGTCGTAGGTGAAGTCCACCTGCCCAAGTTTGTGGACTCGTCCGTCCAGGATCAGAGCGTTTTCTGTCGCGGCGGATGTGTCGCCGAAGCCGAAGCCCAGGTTCAGCCCCACGCGCCGCCCGTCTGACAGAAATCCCGAGCTGCTGGCCCAGACCCAGAAGGAGCGATATTCCCATACCCCGCGCCCCCAGTCCAGATTGCCCAGGCTGTCAGTGGGGTGGAGATCGGTCCGCTTGCCTCCATACTCGATCCAACCCTCCGCCGGAAGGCAGTTGATTTTGCGGTTATAGTAAAAACGCTTGCCGGGAATGGGAATCACGATGACCATTGATTCGTGATCGGTCGGCAGGTGCAACCGGATCTCGCCGCGCAGTCCTTGCTCCCCAAAGCCGGGCCACTCCACCGAGATACATCGCTCTTCCGGGCTGGCCCGGAAAACGAGGCGGGCCTTGTGGCTTTCGAATGCACTTGTTCCCTCGGTGCTGTTGCGCGGCAACACGATGCCCCGTGCTAGAGGGAGCGTCAGGGTTTCTTCGTGGCACGTTCCGGCCTCGAAGTCTACCACGTAGGCGAAGACTTGTCCAGCGTAGCCCAGGTCGGCCAGGGTGAAGGAGTAGAAATGAGTAGGGGTGGTCACACCGTAGTAGTCCCAACGTTTGATACGTAGACGTTGGAGGAAGCGGAGCGCGTAGAATCGGGCAGCCTCCAGGTTGCAGTCCAACAGCGGTTGACGTGCCCAACCGATTTGTGTCAGATTCCCTTGCTCGTCTAGCAAGGGCTGGAGGGGTAGCGAAGAGGCAGTCCCCTCGGCATAAGCATAGGATTGAAGTTCGCGTTGTGGAGGTTCAGGGCGTAACTGGGTGTTTGTCATTGTGTGTGCCTCTTGACTGAGTTGCTCTTCGATGTGCGACATACCTTGGAGGCGCGTTGCACGTCTCTTGTCTGGCCCGGCGGTTTCTTAGCTGACAGGCTAGAAAGCCTGCCCCACGGGCCGATGTAGGACAGCCTTTCTAGGCTGTCAGGACAGGCTAGAAAGCCTACCCCACGGGCCGATGTAGGACAGCCTTTCCAGGCTGTCAGGACAGGCTAGAAAGCCTACCCCACGGGCCGATGTAGGACAGCCTT
>CAZXVB010000424.1:0-2546 GCA_964643875.1 uncultured Anaerolineales bacterium
TTCTCCTGGTTTTTCACTACCCGACATCTGAACGCAGATGACGCAGATTCACCGCGGATTGACACTGATTTGACCGGATTCGTATCGCTTCGCGCCGGAAACCCAAGGAAATCTGTGTTTTTCTGCGTTAATCTGCGTCCCAGAAAAAGCGTGTCGGGTAATGAACTGGTTTTACCATCTCTGTTTATCAAATCATCCGCTTGCCTGGCTCCGACGTGGGAGCGTCCCGGTCACGATAGGATGAGGTCACTGCGGATGCTATGTCTCGCATCACCTCGGTGATGTCAATTCCGACCGGACAGGCAACGATACATCGCCCACAGCCCACACATCCCAATGGGCCGAAATCCTCTGGGTAGTAGCAGAATTTACAAAAGAAGCGGTTGCGGAGACGATCGGGCTTGGTTGGACGGGAGTTATGCCCGCCCGCTGCTCGCCGGTAGTTGGGGCTGGTGCAGGCGTCCCAGGCTCGGATGCGTTCGATATGTGTCGTCCCGTCATGTTCGGCCACTACCCGATCGGTGAGATCGAAACACCGACAGGTGGGGCAGACGTAGGTGCAAATGCGACAACTCAAGCATCGCTCACCATGGCGCATCCAAAGAGCGTTATTGGTGAACTGCGTCCGCCAATCCTGAGGGGAGGTCATCGGCAATGTGCTCGCTTCGTCCGTTGTGACCGAAGCAGGTGGTTCTCCCAATCGCTCTTCCATCGGCAGACCTTCGAACCAGGAGCGACCCTTTTCCGTGATGATCTCCACGCTGTACCCCCCTACGACTGCCCGCAACAATACGTCCAGGTGTGTCGGGTCGTCAGGCCCCCCGCCCATCGCAGTGCAGAAACACCCTTCCCACATACGGGGGCAAGCCATCCCCACCAGGAGTGTTCGCTCGCGATGATGTCGGTAATAGATGTCGGCCGGTTCCGCAGCAATGAACAGGGCATCAATGACCGCCAGGCCATGGGCATCACAGGGACGAACCCCGAAGATGACTTGCTTTGTGTTAGGAAGCACTTCTTCCTGCTCCACGTTGCCCCGGCGCTTGCGAACCCGTAAGAGGGTTTCGGTCGCCGGGAACAGATATTCCTTGACGGAAAGCTCCGGTCGTTCATATTCTAACAGGATATCATCTACCCTTTCCACCGGACGGTACATCGTGTGACCATCCACATCACGGGGAGCGATGAGATCAACCTCCTCGTCTTGCGCCAAATGATCGAGCCAATTTTCGATGGCATCACGGGTAATGAATTTCATAGTGGAGATCCCTCCTCGCCGAGTTCGAAGAGCAGTGGCGTCAGTTTTTCCTCTCGACCGGCCCGATGTCCATAGAGCGCTTCCACCTCCCGCACCAATCGGCGGTTGAGCAAGCTCAATGGCAACCCCATCGGGCAGACCCGTTCACATTCATCACACTCAACGCACCGACCGGCCAGGTGGAGCGCCCGCCCCAAATGAAAGACCTGTTTCTGCGGCAACTCAATGCCCATATCCACCCATAGCCCATCGTCCCGCTCGAACATACACGTGGTGCAATAACAACCGGGGCAGACTTGTCGGCATGCATAGCAACGGATACACCGGTCGAAGTGATGGAGCCAGAAAGCCAGACGTTCGTTGGGAGAAAGCGCCTCGATCTGGGCCAGGTCGGAAAAGTCGTCCTCGACCGGGGAGATGTCTGGGGGGGTGCCCAGTAACACATCGTAGACCACCGGGACGCGGTCCCCGCATCGGGTGCAGCGAGCCATTGGTGCACCGGTGTCATCCACTATGCCCGTGCAGGCTATCCCAATCACGAAGAGCTTCTCGCGTGCGATCTGTCGTTCCGAAAGGAGCACATTGATCGTCCGGCTGTCGCACGGCTTCACAACGATGGCCACCCGGGGGGGCTCTTCTCCTCGCCGCCGGGGTTTCTTCTTATCGTGCAGGTATGTAGTCAAATTATGGATACATGCATCGCTCCAGATCAAGCGGGTGACATCGTCGGGCTGGTAAATGAAAGCCGGCCGGGCACCGCCCTGTGGGGCAGATTCGTAACCGATGACACAATCTACCGCTTGTGTTTCCAACAACTGGCGTGCCTGATCTTGTACCGCCTGAGTCAATGATTCATCCAAATTCATAGATACCTCCTGATCTGGCCGATCCGGTTGATCCAGATAGACTAGAACACAAATGTGGCTCTCTAGCTCGCGTGGGGAGTGGATACCTTGCAAATAGTATACTACCAGGTTGAAAATCCCGCAATCGTCGTACCAGAGTTCGTACCGGTTGAGAGCTTCTCGATTTTGTGGGTATGAAGATTCGCACATAATACCATTGATAGTGACCTCGTCGGAGCAAAATGGATACCCGGCCAATTCCTGGGAAACGGTTGGGCACCCCCTCAGTTCGGCAAGGTCTCTGACCGCAGCCGGGGGCTTCGGTCGGAGACCTCGCCCAACCAGAGGGCGCAAGGCCGTTTCGCCGGTGGGGGAATACCCCGCCGGGTAGGGGGTGTTCCTCCTGAGAAACTGCCGGGGAGCGCAATTGCCCTCCGCCGCTC
>CAZXVB010000425.1:0-2522 GCA_964643875.1 uncultured Anaerolineales bacterium
CCCTCGACTCCAGGATAGCACAGCTCTTGGGGGGTGAGCAAGATGGGCAAGAGACAAAATAAAAAACCAGGCGGCGACCTACTCTCCCAGGCCACTCGGGCCCAGTACCGTCGGCGCTGGGAGGCTTAACTTCCGGGTTCGGGATGGAACCGGATGCTTACCCCACCATATGCCGCCTCGAATACACACTGGGATCCGAGGAGGGGAGATTTCGTGCATTAGATCTCATAATGCAATCGCCATGAGAACCATCATAGGGCTCAAAGAGGAACACAGCGGGTACACTTCGCGGGACGCTACCAACTTAACCGCCCCCCTTTCCCGAACATCCGTTTTCCAGTCGGCTGATTATGTCCCTCACCCGTTCCAAGACATCATCTGGAATGCCACCCTCGGGCATCTCGTCGGGGAGGTTTTCAATGGCCTCGATCAGGTCTCTCAGCTCCAGGCCACATAGGCCCTCCTCAAGCATCCCTCTCAGTTCCTGTACTAGTACCTCTTTAATAGTGCTTATGTTCCATCCAGGAGGCAATACGCCCGGCATGAGCTTGTTGAGCAGCACTCGTAGTCGCTGTGCTCGGGGAAGCACACTGATCAATGCCTTGAAACCATTCAGGACTCCACTGTCGTTGCCGGCGCATGCAATCGTAAATGGCGGTGGAGCCGCTCCGGGCGGATCGTCCACGATGGGGCGGCAATCGACGTTATTCACGATGGCAGCTTTTACAGCAGCTGCTCCGAGAGCTGGGGCTTGGGACCAGATCAGCGCCGCTACTCCAGAAACCTGTGCAACAGCGAAGGAGGTTCCGAACGGTATAGCAACAGTGCCCGCGCCGAGATTATGAACAACTATGTCTACACCAGGGGCAAGGAGGTCCACCCCTCGGCGGCCAAACCATCCGGGCCCAGCCCCCCCGAAGTTGGAGGACGCAGCCTTGTTATCATTCCATTTGAGGGCGCCCACGGAAACAATGTTGGGCAAGTTGTAACTGGCCGGATAGACCGCATTGGGGCCATTGTTGTTTGCGCCCGAGTTTCCTGCCGCAGCGACCACGAGGACATCACCAAAGAGGTTAATCCCGGCCAGCACCAGGTACTGCACGATGTCAAACTGTCCTTCGAAGCTGCAGTTCAGAACCTTGGCACCGTGAGCAACCGCGTAGATGTAGGACCGGATGATAGGCCAGGTATAAAACATCCCCTTTTTACAGTCCTCGTCCCGGCTGACTTTCAAGATCATAAGCCGGGCATTCCAACATGTTCCAGCGATATCCCTGTCGTTAGCGAGTCCGTCGGAGTTCGCCAAGGCGGCGATTACGCTGGCTACGGCCGTACCGTGACCCTGAACATCGTGGGGATCGTTATCCCCATCACCGAAATCCCAGCCAATCACGTCGTCGATCAATCCATCCCGATCAGCATCGCGGAAATCGTTGTCAATGGCCGGGTCGAACATCCCGTTCCGATTCACGTCTTCGCGGGGATCCACCCACAAGTTATGTGGCGGGGGAAGCCCTGCAAAGGGGTTGCCAAGGTCCCTTCGGCCCCAAACGCCCGCCGGTACACCACCGTCATCGTAGCCGGAGTCGATGACAGCGACGATGGCCCCGCTGCCGTTTACGCGAATGTTCCACATTTCCGGCGCGTCGATGTCTACATCTGCCACGTACCCCCGTGGGAACACTGGCGGGCCGGAATTATGGAAATTCCACTGGAGACCGGCCACCGGTGGCCGCCATTCATCCGGCGTCCTGGTAGGTTCGATGAGGTAATTGAAGTCCGCCTCCACCCCATAGATTTGGGAAAACTCCGCGACCTTCTCATACTCGGAGGTATCGTCGATAACCCGAAGGTGAAAGAGGCGTGGCCTCCCGAGAAAATCGGCGTCCGGGCCTGGGATGAGAAACCCTTCAGGGAAGGTAACTTCAGGCTCGATCAGTTCAACTCCCTTGTCCCTGAGAAATGCGGTGAGAGCGGGCCCGGTTGAGGGGAATTCTTCGCATAACCCTGTATTGACTATTACGATCAACTCATCTTTGACATGGCCAGGAGGTGGAACAGCCCCAAACTGCCCGATCGTTAGTAGTAAATCCACAGCAGCTCGCTCGTTTGCTGCTCCAGATGGAATACACACCGACCAATGCCAACGGGAAAAGGGCCATGCTATCCCCACCGGGGTACCCTCTACTGAATGTCCACACGGGAGGGGCTCACGCCGGTAGTGGTCGGCTGACACTGGCACAATCCCCTCGGCCTCGAACTCGCTTTGGTATCGCGAAAGATCCGCAAGCATGCCTTCGGCCAGGTGCCACAACCAGCGGTCATGCAGCATGGCCACACCCGGGGGTTCTCCACCATGAACGGATACTATCAGGCGTTTGTACATCTCTGAATACGTCAGAAACCAGACTTCCAATCGGACATCCGGGCGTCTCTTCGAGAATTCCTCTTCGACAAGCTCCCAAGCTTCCTCAGAACCCTCAACAGACCAAACAAGCAACGTGGTTTCCTGGGTGAGCCCG
>CAZXVB010000426.1:0-2474 GCA_964643875.1 uncultured Anaerolineales bacterium
TAGAGGGGAACCAAACCCAGGCTGATCTCGATGGCCTGGTCTACCTGGCGCATCGCCGCTTCATCCAATTGACCAGCGTACTGTTCCAGGCGACGCTTGTCCAGCGTGCGAATCTGGTCCAGTCGAATAGCCGATGCCCTGGACAGACCGCCAGTGCCTGCCGGGACACGCACCTCGGTGGGATAGGGCTTCTCCGGCAGAGTGGTAGTCAAAGCTGCGACGATGACGGTCGGAGCGAAATGGTTGCCAATGTCGTTGAAACGCGGCAATCCGTATCCCAACGCCAAAGCGGGCCTGCAGGCATTGGATGCCACTTTCCAATCAATCCAACGAAAGACTGAGGAGGCTTTAACTTTATGACCGGCTCTTACAAGGCCATACTGGTCATCTTGCTGCTCGGTGCGTTTCTTCGCTGGAGCGGACTTGGGCCTATGTCGGACATGCTCAGTTACGATGAGGCGTACAACGGGGTGGACACTCTATCTCTCCTGCGTTCTCCGCGGCTGACTCCTTTTTTCCCCTCTAACCATGGACGGGAGAGCCTCTGGTGCTACGTGCTGATCCCCTTTGTGGCAGTATGGGGTGCGCGTCCTTTTGCCCTTCGGCTGGCCGCCACGATGATGGGCGTTCTTACGCTGGCCGCCATGTACAGGTTAGGGAAAGAACTCTTGAACACACCAGCCGCTTGCTGGGCGACGCTGGCATTGGGCATCTCCCAATGGCACGTCCATCAGAGCCGTACGGCTCTCAGGGCCATCCTCTTACCCCTGATCGGAGCGCTGGCTTTTGCTGCTCTCCTGCAGGCTTACCGAGCCAACAAACCTGTCCGCTGGATTTACGCGGGGATATGGATAGGCCTTTTAACCTATACTTACTTCTCGGCTGTGCTTTGGATCCTATATGCACTGACCTTACTGGCCTGGTGGTGGTTCTCAGATCAGGAAAAACGCCGCGGTCTCGTGATAACATTTCTGGTTGCCGGCTTGCTGTTTCTGCCCATGCTCGTTTATGGCTTTTCTCACCCGCAGGAAACCCTTCAGCGTCCAGAAGCAGTCAGGGTATCCACCTTGAACGAAGTGTGGGACAACGTGCGCTTGTGGGGAAAGGCTTTGTTCCACCAGGGCGATCCGGATGCCCGATACAATCCGATCAGCCGTCCAGTTGTGGATCCCGTTTTGATCCCCGCTTTTCTGGCAGGAATCGTCGGCCTCTGGTGGGTCGTGAAACGACGATGGCACGTTTTTTGGATTGCCGGGTTGGTCTTCGTTTCTATCCTCCCTTCCCTTCTGACCAGAGATGCACCGCATTTCCTGCGAGCGGTAGGGTTGACTATTCCCGTGGCTCTGGTGGTCGGCGCCGGGGGCTGGGGACTGGAGTGGGGCATCCGTCGTTTAGGAGCAAGAAAATGGGCTCCGGTCTTCCCTCTGATCCTCTTCGTGATCGCGGGGATCGCGACTTACCACGATTTCAACGATCGCTGGCTGCATCATCCGGAAGTTTTCACGCTGATGGAGCAACATGCCAATCAAGCAAGCAACTTCATCAATGCCTCCGTGGAAGAGAGACCCGTGTACTTTTCACCCTTTACTCCCTCCCATCCCGTCATCGCCTTTCGCAGCGCCGACCTGGCCCCCCGGCACGTCGGCGCCTTTGACAGCCATTTCTGCCTGGTCATCCCAGACACCCCTGCCGTCTACGTCTCCCTCACTATGTACGAGCCTAATTTCCGGCAGAGAATCTCGCCGTGGGCCGAAACCACCGTCCTCACCCAGGACCCCTATCAGACCCCTCCCCGATACACCGTCTTCCAGGCCGTCCCCCGTCCAGAGTTTCTCTACGGCCCGTTCCAGGCGAGGATGACTTTCGGAGAGGCGGTGGAGTTGCACTCATTGACCCCCATTCCGTCCGTCGTTGAGGCCGGGAGCACGGTCCTGCTGAATCTTGGGTTAAAGGCGTTGCGTCCTTTGGATCGGGTTTACAGCGTTTTTGTCCATTTGTACGGCGATCCCACGCCTTACGAGGGTGGGCCACTCTGGGCGCAAGGTGACAGTCTGGTCTGTGCCCCTTACCCATCCGTTTTGTGGAGGACGGACGAGACGGTTGTGCAGCCATTTAAACTGACCATTCCGGCTGACATTCCTGCCGGGCGCTATCTGATTGCGGTTGGGATGTATGAGGCTCCGGCGGGGGCCCGGCTTCCTCTGAACGTGGGTGATGATCAGGCGGACTTCTTCGTCCTGCAGGAGGTGGAAATCAAAGTCCGACCGACATCCCCCTGAGCCTATTTCCCGCAGGGGAAGTGGGGGCGATTGTTGTCTCCTGTAACGCCATCGCCCGGCTGACGGGGTTCATCGTAGCCTAGTTCTCGGTGCTAAACGTAGCGGCCAACCGCTGTGTCGGCCTATAAGTGGGCAGAGCCGCCCGCCTGGCGGCGTTCATCGTGGCCTAGAGGGGAACCAAACCCAGGCTGATCT
>CAZXVB010000427.1:0-2463 GCA_964643875.1 uncultured Anaerolineales bacterium
GTGCCAACAGCTCTGTGTATGGTCCGACGCGGAAGTTGGCCAGGGTGGTGTCCTCGGCCAACTGGACGACGTCCGCTCCATAGGCAATGGCCTCTTGCGCCAGCGGTTCCAGCCCTTCTCCGCCGAAGAGGCAGGCGACCACTTTCCCTCTCATTGCATCGGCTAACTGACGGGCCATACCGACGGCCTCCCAGGAGACGCTGGCGGCTTGACCGTTGAACTGTTCGATCCAGACGAAGATATCGTTGCTCATAGCCATTGCCTCCTAGATTACCTTTTCTTCCATCAATCGGTCTATTAGCAGCGAGACCGATTCCTCGATTGTTTCTCCGGCGATGATCTCGGCCTCACCCTCGCGCACGGGCGGCATAAAGACCTGGGGCCAACGGACGGCGGCCCCGGCTGCGCCTACCCGCTCTATCTCGGCGCCGACCTCATCCAACGACCAGAGTGGGTAGGCCATCTTGGCGGCTTTGCGGATGCCGATGAACGAGGTGTACCGGGGTTCGTTGATTCCCTTGGTCGTGCCAACGACCGCCGGGAGGGGCGCTGTGACGATCTGCCGACCCTCTTCGAGGAGCCGTTCTACGGTGATGGTCTTCCCGTCCGGGTCTAGTTCGGCGATTTTGATGGTGTACATCAGGGCCGGCATACCCAGCCGTCTGGCGACTGCCGCGCCTGTCTGCCACGTTTGGGCGTCAATGGCGGACTTTCCGAACAGGATCAAGTCCGCGTCGCCGATTTTCTCGATGGTGCGGGCCAGGACGTAGCTGGTAGCCAGAGTGTCGGCCCCTTGGCAAGCGTCATCCCACACCCGGATGGCTTCGTCACACCCCATAGCGATGGCGTGTTTGAGGGCTTCTACGGCCTCCTCCGGCCCCACCGAGACCACGGTCACCTTGCCATCGTACTTTTCGCGCAGCAATAGGGCCTCTTCTACAGCATACTCATCCCATGGATTGATGATCAGCGGGGACTCTCCCCAGGATATGTTGCCCGCGCCGTCCACTGACATCTTAGCTTCTGTGTCGGGCGTGTGTTTGGTGCAGACTACGATATGCAAAATTCACCTCCTTAATCGAATATGCCGTTTCTCCTAAAGCGTATCCTCAACTGTCTGCCAATACTCCGGATCGTAAGCTGGAAGTTCGCAACGGAGAGGTTTGTCCTGCCGATACCCCAGGGCGTAGCCGGCCTGTATCAATTCGTGGATCTGGCTGCTCCCTTCGTAAATGCAGGCTCCCTTCGCGTTGCGCAAGTACCGCTCTACGTCATACTCGTCTGAATAGCCATATGCGCCGTGGATCTGCACGGCGTTCGATGCAGCGGTGAAGCTGGCCTCGGTGGCAAACCATTTGGCCATACTGGTCTCGCGGGTGTTGCGTCGGCCCAGGTTCTTGAGCCAGCCAGCCCGCAGGTAGAGCAGGCGGGCCATGTCGTAATCCCTGGCCATGTAGGCGATCATCTGCTGGATTAGTTGGTGCTGGCCGATGGGACGCCCAAAGGTATGTCGTTCCTGTGCGTAGGAGAGTGAGGCCTCCAGGCAGGCCCGGATCAACCCGGTAGCGCCGGCTGCGACGGTGTAACGACCATTGTCCAGACAGCTCATCGCGATCTTGAATCCCTCGCCTTCCTCGCCAATCCGATTCTCAACCGGGACTTCCACATCGTCCATACTGATCCATCCAGTAGAGCCGGCCCGTACACCGAGTTTCCCGTGAATGTCACCGGTGGTGACCCCTGCCATCTCTCGTTCGACGACGAAGGCGGTGATCCCTCGGTGCGGCGGTTCAGCCCGTGGATCGGTCTTGGCGAACACCAGGAAGTTATGGGCGACGTTTGCCAGGCTGATCCACATCTTTTCGCCGTTCAGGATGTATACATCTTTCTCACGGCGTGCGGTGGCCGTGATCGCCACCACGTCCGACCCTGCACCTGGCTCGGTCAGCGCATAGGCGGCGTACCGTTCCCCCCGCGCTTGAGGCACCAGCCAGCGCTGTTTCTGGGCCTCTGTTCCCCATTGGAGTAGCCCCAGCGAGTTGAGACCCACGTGTACACTCATCACGACTCGCAGGGATGTGTCTATGCGCTCCAATTCCTCACAGGCCACCCCCAGGCAAATGTAGTCCATTCCTGCTCCGCCATATCGGGCCGGGATGCAGATGCCCAGGATGCCCAAGGCGGCCATGCGGGCAAGAAAGTCGGGGTTGACGCGCTGGGCGCGGTCGTACTCTTTGATCACCGGGGCGACTTCCCGTTCGGCGAAATCGCGCACCATACGGGCCGTCATTTCATGTTCATCGGTCAGGGAGAAGTCCATAGGCTACCTGGATGATGTTTGTCGTATGCGGGTGAACGCGGGAAATACAGGTTCCACCGTGCAGATACTCTTGAGTGGATATAATTATATGGGTGTATTTCAACTGAGTTGGAGACCCTCCCGCAGGTTGAACTCAAAGTCGA
>CAZXVB010000428.1:0-2430 GCA_964643875.1 uncultured Anaerolineales bacterium
AGGGGGCGGAGTGGGTGGCGCGGATGCCGCCGATGGCGGCCTTGTTGGAGCCCTGCCCGGGGCTGGCGAACTGGTCAATCACCAGCGGCCTGAGCCCGGCCTGGGCCAGGAAGAAGGCGGTCGGGAGCCCGACGCTCCCCGCACCGATGATGATAGCGTCGTAGACTTTGGTCGTCATACGTGTCTCCTCCTATGTGCCAGGTGTGCATGGTGCGTGAAACGTGTTGTTCATTTGTCATTTGCTCGTTAATCTCCCGGCTTAGCCTCACTGATAGAGACGACGTACACATCGGTTCCACTGACAAAAGCCAGGTGGCTGCCATCGGGGGACCAACGCACGTCGTGAACGCCGGGCAACGGCGGAGTCAACGGCTCTGTGGTGTCTGTGGTCAGGTCGGAGATCCACCACAAACCGCCGTCCTGTGCCAGGACAGCCAGGCCATCCCCCTGGGGGTGCCAGAAGACGTCAACGGAAGGTTGGGAGAGCAGGACTCGATGGGTCGTCCAGGTCTCTACGTCCAACATGACCAGCGTGTCCCCATCTTCGGCGAGAAATGCGAGGTGCTTGTCCAAGGGACCCCAGGCAGGTGCGGCGCCGGGCGTTTCGGTCGCTGGGTAAAGATTGCCATCGGCTAACGAAAGCAGTTGATACTCAGCGTATCCTGTCGCCGGATCCCAGTTCTCCGCCAGCAGGGCGAATTGACCATCAGGCGACCAGCCACTGAAACCGAAATCGCTGGGAAGGGTGTACGTAACGAAGGTGCGCAGATCAACTATGTAGCGGTCAACTCGAACGTGCTCACCGTCCGGCGCAACACTGGGGAAAACACCTATTGCGCACGCCGACGTTCCGGGTAGACCTGCCACGTCACAGAGATCTACGTAGGCCTGAGCCTGTGGGTCTATCAGGGGGACTGCGGGTTTATCCCCATCGTAGAAGTCCCATTCGACCATCACGCGCGTGTCGCTCAGCACCCACCGGCTACTCAATGGGCCACCTCCGCCGCGTCCCACTTGATGCAGTTCACCCAACCAGAAATACCCATATTCACCCGTGTTGGCGTCGGCATAGCCGAAGCAGCAGTCAAACAGTCGAGTCTCGTCGGACGACCAACCTGGGTTGCCCATCGTCCACTTGCACTGTCCGCTGAAGTCCGCTGTCCGGCCCGTTTCCAGGTCGCGCCAGACAAAGCCTGCCAGCAGTCGTCGGCCGCTGGGCGAAAGGTGGAGAGGAGCAATGCCAAGGTCGCGAGGAGTACTGTCAGTGTAACGCTGAATAACGTGCCCATCTGCGTCCAGCAGCAGGATCTCTCTTTCCTGGCGCACAATCAACACCTGCAGTGCATCGGACCAAAGGGGCTGTTGGTAACCATCCCACGCAGGCAGCCAGATATCGCCGCTATTGAGGTTCACGACCACCGGCTGTGTGAGCTCTATTGCACCGAACATTTCATTCTCCCGCTCACCCACAAGCGGGAAGAGCAACAGATGGGCGTTATCGAGCCAGCGATAGGGATGGCTGTAGCGGTGCGAGGAGCACAAGCCGTATTCCCACCCGGTCACCCTGCGGAGAGGGTGCCCGTCCATCCCGCTTTCCTGCTGTACGGTGAAGGCTGTATTCAGCAGGTCGGGCAATGCTGTGGGGTCGATCGTCGGCACCAACGTGGGCTTGGGTATTGGGGTTGGAGAGGGCATCGGGGTGGAGGTGGGGAGGGCGGAGGGTGTCACGGTTGGCGCGCTGGTAGGGGGCGGTGTGGCTGTGGGCCAAGGTGACGACATGGGGATGAGGGGTGATACCGCCGTCGGTGTGGGCCGGGCACAAACGCCGATGCTCAGTATTAGCGGCAATCCCAAACAGATGGTTAGTCTGATCCCCATATTCTCAATCAGCCCACCAAGAGCTGCCAACCCGACTGCGGTTCGATGCATCGTCCACCCCCTCGTAGGACAAGTTGTCAACTTGTCCTACCGATATTTGCAGTAACTCCACGGCCCCTCTTCCCAATGCTGAACCAATCCGGCTTTGACGGGGTTGTTCAATACGTACCTGATGATCCGCTCCAGTTCTGCTTCATCCCGCACCACGTGGTCGTAGTTCTCGTGCTGCCAAAACTGCCCTTCACGCCCCAGCAACAGGTTGGACTCACGCGCAGTGTAGCGCTTGAGGGAATGCATAATAGCAGCCATAGCATGATAGGTCCCGTCCTATTTAGGCAGCGGGGTGTAAACTATGTGGACGTGGTTGGGTATGATGCAGAAGGCTTCCAGGTCGTAGACCCGACCATCACGATAGTGCATGCTCTCAGCCACTAGATCGGCGATCCGAGGATCGCGGAGCCAGAAAGGGCCGTCCTGAGTCATATCCAATGCCCTATACATACCCGTAGGACAAATTGGCAATTTGTCCTACATCCCCCCCTCGTGCACATC
>CAZXVB010000429.1:0-2419 GCA_964643875.1 uncultured Anaerolineales bacterium
ACCTGCGGGAGGGTCAAAATGTCGGGCAGTGAGAACGGGTCTTGCCGAGCGTCGGAGTTGTTCAAGTTGGGGCCACCCTGATAGTTGCCTGCCCCTACAAAAATCGGCGCCCGCTGCCAGTTTTAAGGGTAGTGGGCGCCGGTTGTTATTTTGCCAATACACGAGCTGTCGTCTGGACGATCTCGCCTATGCGAATGGGACGTACCAGCAGAGTGACGCCCTGGGAGCGCAACGGCTCGAAGGATGGCCGCCACAGGGCGCTGGCGATCACGATCATTGGCACGTCCGGTAGCGCGGCTTGCAGGTCGCGCACATCCTCCGCCGTGATCTCCTGTCCAGCGTCAATTACGATGGCCGCCGGCGGCGCTTTCAAAAACGTCACCCAGTCCAGCGCGCCGGCGGCATCCACGGCGGAGATGACCCGTTCAGCGCAGGTTTCCGCCAGTTGGGCCGTCAACAAGGCCCGATTCCGCCAGCAGGGTGCGACCGTTACGATGTAAGCCGGCGTCATAAAACTTCCCCATTACGGTCCGCTATGGGATGGTGATCCCGAGGCAACTGCGATGGTCGCCGTTTATGTGCGCGGAACGTCGAAACTGTCGGCGTAGCGTTTGATATCCAGAACCGGAGAGCCATCCAGTGCATCCAGACCGAGCACTTCCAGCACTGCCCCTTCGATGCGTAGGATACGGGCTACAGTGGCCCCAATTGGATTGGGCCGTCGAGGGCTGCGGGTGGCGAACACCCCCCGAAGGGGCCGACTGGGGTCCCCTCGGGGATGCAACTGTAACTCGTACCCCACGGATCTGTGCAACCAGTACAGGACCAGGATGTTATCGCCGGGAACCAGGCCCATCAGGCCCGCCTCCAGTGCCGGATCGAGCCGAATGCGTACCGGCTGTTTCTGGAGATCATCTGGCGTGTAGCGGCCCCCGCCCTCTTGTTCCTCCCGTTCCACGTACCCAATGGGATGCATAGTGATGTCTGTCGCGCGCGAGGGTGGGGTGGGGGTATGCACAGTGTACGTTACGTCCCTTCTTCCCATGATGCCAGGTAGTGCTCCTGCTCCGGGGTCAACACATCTATCGCTACTCCCATCGCTTCCAGTTTAATTTGGGCGATCCGCTGATCAATCTCCTCCGGCACGGTGTAGACGGTCCGTTCTAATTTGTCGGCATTCCGCAGCATGTACTCGGAGCAGAGGGCTTGGTTGGCGAAGGACATATCCATCACCGCACTGGGATGTCCCTCGGCGGCGGCCAGATTGACCAGACGGCCATCGGCCAGCAAGAAGATGCGTCGTTTATCTGGCAGGATGTATTCTTCCACGAACGGGCGCACGCGTCGGGGGGGAGTGACGGCCATATCGGCCAGCGCTGGGATGTTGATTTCGACGTCGAAGTGACCGGAATTGGCGACGATGGCGCCATCCTTCATCACCTCGAAATGTTGACGATCGATCACCTTGGTGTTGCCGGTGGAGGTGATGAAGATATCTCCCAGAGGCGCGGCTTCTACCATAGGCATCACCCGGTAACCGTCCATCACTGCTTCGAGGGCTTTGAGGGGATTTACCTCGGTAATGATCACATTGCCACCCAGCCCTTTAGCTCGCATCGCGATCCCCCGGCTACACCAACCATAACCGGCGATCACGACGGTTTTTCCGGCGATCAGGACGTTGGTGGCTCGGATAACCCCATCCATTGTGGATTGGCCGGTGCCATAGCGGTTATCAAACAGATGTTTGGTCATCGCATCGTTAACGGCCACGATGGGATAGCGCAACGCGCCATCCTTTGCCATCGCGCGCAGGCGGTTAACGCCGGTAGTCGTCTCCTCGGTGCCACCGATCACGTTGCCGATCAATTCCGCGCGCTTTTTGTGCAACGTGCTGACCAGATCTGCCCCATCATCCATCGTCAGATGGGGCTTGTGATCAATGGCTGCGTGGAGGTGACGATAGTAAGTATCGTCATCTTCTCCCTTGATGGCGAAGACGGGGATTTCGTAGTACGAGACCAACGCCGCTGCCACGTCGTCCTGTGTCGAAAGCGGGTTGGAAGCGGTCAATACGACCTCGGCGCCACCGGCCTGCAAGGTGCGGGCCAGGTTTGCCGTTTCTGTGGTGATGTGTAGACAGGCAGACATACGCACGCCTTGTAAAGGCTTCTCCTGCGCAAAGCGTTCACGGATGATCCGTAGGACCGGCATCTCGCGTTCGGCCCATTCGATTCGCAGGCGACCGGCGGGAGCCAGGTTGAGGTCTTTGACGTCATATTTTATAGACATTCACTACTCCTTATGGTTAAGATTTTCGGGCTCTACACGGATTCGAGGGGTAGGGATGAGCCTCCCGCAGGATGAGGACGCCTGATCCCCGGTAAACTGCCCCGTTTGCCACAGTTTCTGCGTCGGC
>CAZXVB010000430.1:0-2407 GCA_964643875.1 uncultured Anaerolineales bacterium
AAGATGATGAAACGATGGCTGTTGGCTTGCTTTTGGGCTGCTGTAATGCTTTTTGGCGTCATGTTGCTGATGGTCAGGGCGGACGGCCCTGTTGTGGATATGGATCAGCACGAAGAGGACTTGCGAGTAATAGGAGAAGAATCACTGGATTACCTGGGAGAAATGGCGACTGGCGATATCAACCAGGATGGCATCCCGGATCTGATCGTAGGTGCCTCCGGCTATGACGTGGATGGCGGGACACCGATTACCAATGCCGGCGCAGTGTATGTGATCTTCGGCTCGCCACTCCTGAGCGGCACCTTGGACCTCAACGGCTCAGCCGAGAACGCCGATGTCATCATCTTGGGGTATGTCGAAGATGGATATGCTGGTCACACTGTGACCAGCGGAGATGTCAACGGAGATGGCTATGCTGATATCGTTATCGGCGCCGATTGTGTTTCCTTACCCGGTCGCCAGGTCGTAGGGGCAGTGTACGTGATTCCCGGCCCAATTACGCAGTCATTGTCCACGCCAATCTATTTGAGTGACACGAACTGGGTCACCCTTACAGTATACGGCGATAACGATTACGACCGCCTGGGACGGGCTGTTGCCACCGGGGACGTAAATGGTGATGCCGTGGCAGACCTGGTGGTCGGTGCCTATCGGGCCGATGGCCCCCATGGGAGCGATAGCGGACGGGCATATGTCTTCTATGGCGGAAGTAGTTTGAGCGGCACGATTGACTTACATACCGATACGGCCGATGTTACCATCATTGGGGACGATGGATATGACCGGTTGGGTCGCTCACTGACAACCGGCGATGTGAATGGCGACGGTCTGGCCGACCTGCTGATTGGAGCCTATTGGCGTGGCGAGGGTGTTGGGCCAGGTGCTGGGGAAGTCGTGTTGATCTACGGCAGTGACTCCCTCTCGGCGACGATTGATCTTTCTCAGCACAATCTCACCGGTTCGGGGCTAGGGATGCGTTTCTATGGTGTGGATGATGGCGATGGAGCCGGTTTCTTTGTAGACGCCGGTAACATTGACGGTGATATCAACCCGGATAACGGAGAGGGGTACGACGATATTCTGATTAGCGCCTATCTGGAAAACTACAATGAGGATGGTGAGGCATATTTGCTCTATGGCGGGCCGGCTCTGACGGCGGGGTTGACGATCACCTCTGGCACTTGGACGGTCCTCATTTCGGATTGTGCAGATGTAGTGTTTTATCCGGCCAATACCGGCGACCGATTGGGGCGCTCGCTGACCTCAGCCGATTTGAACGGCGATGGGTACGAGGATATCGTATTGGGGGCTTCGCGGGCGGATCCCTCTATTGCGCGGGTCAATGCCGGCGAGACATATGTTTTTTACGGCGGCGCGCCCTTTTCACCCACGTTGCTCATCAGCCCCACCGGAAACACCGACCTGACGGTGTTGGGAGATCGCCCGGACGATGAGTCAGGTCGCTCCACGGCTTTCGGCGATCTCAACGGTGATAGGGTAGACGATCTGATCATTGGTGCTGTGATGGCCGACAGCGGCGTGGGCGAGGTCTACATAATTTGGGGGCCTCGGGCGACGACGCTCCACATCACGCCGGCTACGGAGACGATCACTGCTGGAGAGACAACCAGCTTTACCGTGACGGCTGAAAACAGGTATAGTCAGTCGTGGGACGTCACTACATACACTACGACTTTCGACGTTCCGCTGGCTGCTGGTGGCGTATGGGCCGGGAATATTTACACCTCGGAGAAAGCGGGAACCTGGACGGTGACAGCAACTCACCGAGGCTTGACGACCACGGCGATACTCACGGTCACGCACGCGGCGATGGATTCATTGCTCCTCACACCGCAGACGGAGACGATTTCTTCCGGCAGCAGCATATCGTACACCTTATTAGCTCACGATGTGTACACCAATGAATGGGATGTGACTTTGGCCGGTACGTTCACGACACCATTCTCAGCAGGAGGTGCCTGGGCACAGCGTGTGTATACCGCCGAAAATGACGGTACCTGGATCATCACCGGAACATACGCTGGCTTGTGGGATACAGCCACTTTAACAGTCACCAATGTCGCCCCCACTGCGGTCATCAGTGGGACGGCGAGCGGAAATGAGGGGGATGAACTGTGGTTTGATGCCTCTCTTTCCTCTGATCCTGGCAATGACATCGTTTTGTACGAATGGGACTTCGAGTATAGCGGTGTTTTCGCTGCCGATGCAACAGGACTTGTCACCACGCATACGTATGCCCACGATGGAGCCTATACACTGGCATTGCGGGTGACGGACGATAATGCAGCTACCGATCTGACAACTACAACGGTGAGCATCCAGGATCTCGACCCGACGGCGGGGTTCGAGGCGTCACCGCGCAGCGGGATTGAGCCGCTGACGGTGG
>CAZXVB010000431.1:0-2405 GCA_964643875.1 uncultured Anaerolineales bacterium
CGCTACGGGGATTCGTCACGACGTAGCCCGCGAATCCCTATTCGCGGGCGGCATGACGAATGGGTACGGTAGAAAAGTGTGAGAAAGGAGCATTGAAATGAACCCCAAACGAATATGTCGAGAGCTTTTGTTGATATTTGTCATTGGTGTCGGTAGTGCTGTGTCGCTGAGTCTGGTGATGCGCCCGCCGCCGTCCTCTGTTTCGGCGGATGGGCTGGTAGCCGCTGCGCAGAGTGAGCGCCCGTTGGCCGACGACCCCAGCCCGCCAACCTCGCCGGTCAAGCTGGTTTTCATTCACCATTCGTGCGGCGACAACTGGCTGGACGCCGGTAACGGCGATCTGGGCGACCAGTTGGGCGCCAACAATTATTACGTCAGCGACACCTATTACGGCTGGGGGCCGGACGGCATCGGTGACAATACCGACATCGGTCATTGGTGGACCTGGTTCCGAGGCCCCAGTAGCCCCACTTACACCCAGGCTGTCTACACCACTACCAATCAACACGCCAGCTATACTCGCCCGATGAGCGATCCCGGCGGCGACAACACGATCATCATGTTCAAATCCTGCTATCCCAACTCCAACCTGCGCGGCGATCCCAACGACTCCCCGCCTCCCATTGGCAGCAACCCTTTGCGGGGGCAAAGTTGCGGCTCCACAGATCATACCGTTGCCAACGCCAAGGGTATCTATATTGACCTGTTGAACTATTTCGAGACCCGCCAGGACAAACTGTTCGTCGTCATCACTGCCCCGCCGGTGCAGGACGGGACCTATGCCGCCAATGCCCGTGCCTTCAATACCTGGTTGGTCGAAGATTGGCTTGACACTTATCCGTACAACAACGTGGCCGTCTTTGATTTCTACAACGTCCTCACCTCCAACGGGGGAAGCTGGAACGTGAACGATTACGGCCAGAGCACGGGGAATCATCACCGGGTGATCACGACCACGATACCGATCACTATCGAGTACATCACCGACCAGGGAGGTGACACCGCCGCTTACCCCAGTGGTGGGAGCGACGATCATCCCTCGGCGGCCGGCAACCAGAAGGCGACCGGTGAGTTCGTTCCGCTACTCAACGTCTTCTACAACCGCTGGAAGGGGAGCGGCATGGCCTGTACGCCTCTCAGCGGCGTGACCATCGGCGGGCCGACGAGCGGGTACACCGACACGCTCTACGCCTTCGTCGCGGCGGTCAGCCCGGCCAACGCCTCCACGCCCATCACCTACACCTGGGTCCCGACGCCGGACGCGGGAACGGGGGCGGTCGTCAGTTACACCTGGGCCACCACCGGCACGCGCACGATCACCGTCAGCGCCGAGAATTGCGGCGGGACGCCCTTCACCGCTACCCATGGAATCGAAATCAACATCCGGGTACAGGGAAATTACCGCGTCTATCTGCCGCTGGTGTTGCGGAACTGGAGCGCTACGCCGACTCCCACACCCACGCCTACCCCCACGCCCACATCCACACCAGGGCCTGGCTCCCTGATTATGCCCGCGGATTTTACCTACCTGGGTGCCTTTCGCCTGCCCGGCGGCGAGGACCCGCCCCAGACCTTTGCCTACGGCGGCAACGCCATGACCTTCAACCCCGACGGCGACCCCGGCAACAGCGACGCCTTCCCCGGCTCGCTCTTTATCACCGGTCACGACCGCATCGCCTACGGGGGTCTGCCGGACGGCGATCAGGTAGCCGAGGTCAGTATCCCCGCGCCCACCATCGCCGTCAGCCCCACCGACCTGCCCCAGGCGAGCTTCATTCAGACGTTTCATAACGCGCTGGCCGGCTATTTCACCAACCTGGAAGAGATCCCCCGCATCGGGATGCAGTATCTGAACCACCCCGACACCGGCCCACTGATTCACCTTTGCTGGGGCCAGCATCTCCAGGATCAAGCGCCTTCCCACGCCTGGTTTAGTCCAACCCTGGACGCGCCTAATCTGCACGGGGTGTGGTATATCGGCAACCAAGACCCCTACAGCACCAACGGCTATCTGTTCGACATCCCCACCGCCTGGGCCAATGCGCACGCCCAAGGGCGCTGCCTGGCGACAGGCCGCTTCCGGGACGGGGGAATGGGAGGTATGGGGCCAGCGATCTTTGCCTACCGTCCCTGGCTGCCCGATGGTTCTCCTCCGGTGTCGGGGACGCACCTCGCCGAGACCACCTTGCTGCTCTACGAGAATTCCTACAATACGGAAGAGATCACCCGCTGTCTGAACGGCTATCAGCACCCGGACGAGTGGGAGGGCGGGGCGTGGATCACCACCCCGTCCGGCAAGTCGGCGGTGCTGTTCGCGGGCACCAAGGGCACGGGGAGCAAGTACTGGTACGGCTACATCAACCCCGCCGGGCCGGAGTATCCTTGCGTGGATGCCGAGGTGACCG
>CAZXVB010000432.1:0-2379 GCA_964643875.1 uncultured Anaerolineales bacterium
GTCAGTTCGGCCATCCATTCGGGGAGTTCGGCGGGGGCCAGTTCCTCTTCTGGAGTAAATGGCTCTTCAGCAACGGGCATTGGTGGAGCTTCCGTCTCTTCCTCCGCTGTGAACTGGCTACGAATGTCGGACAACCAGTCGGGCGGAGCGGGTTCGGTCGGTTCTGCCCCAGTCGTAGGGATAGCTAGGTGTTCTTCTTCCTCGAATTCCATCTCCATAGGAGCACTAACCTCGATGGGTTCGGCTCCTGTCAGCCAGGTTGGTGCTTCCTCTTCCAGAGCCTCTTGTTTTCTTTCAGCAGACTCGCCTTCCTCTTCCTGGATGATTTCTTCCAACCAGGCGGGGATTTCAATTTGGGTTTCCAGCGCTGAAGCGACATCTACTAACGCTGCTTCTTTTTCAACTTCTTCGGTCGTTGTTCCCACCGGGGCTGGCGCTGCCCAGGAGATTTCTTCTGCCGGCATCGCCGTGGGGACAATGGTCAATAGCTCGATCATTACATCCTGGATGGGGAGAGGGGAATGGGGGCCAAACATGGTTTGGGCCACTCGATTCTCCGGATCCAAAGCGCTGGCGCGTTGAAAGTATGGTTGGGCGGCTTCCGCGTTATCGCTGGTGTACCAGATCTGCCCCAGGATCAGGTTGGCTTTAAGGCAATAGGGTAGATTCTTCAAAATCTGTTGGCATACCTGGGCAGCTTGTAGTCGCTGGTCATCGCGCCAAAGTGCCTCGGCCAGCGCAACACCCCAATCTACTCGTTCTGGCTGATCAGACCACAAAGTGTGAAACTCGGCGATGGCCCGTGAAAGCAGCCCCCCACGGGCATACAGGCGGGCCAGGGCGGCGCGTGTGAGTTGAAGTCGTTGCGGTTGCGCGCCGTCTCGTTGAGCATAAAGGTCACGGAGAGCTTCTTCGATGGCAGCATTGTCTGGGGCTAGCTCAAATGCGCGCTCCAGATACCACAGTGCAGCGTCGAGTTCACCCCGTTGGGTATGCAAATCGCTCATGCCGATCCACGAAATGATGTCTTCAGGATCGGCGCTCAACACACGTCGGAACATGTCGGCAGCTTGTTCGTATTGGCGGGATTCGAGCATTGTTTTACCGAGCAGACGATAGACGGCGATGCACTGGGGATACTCCTGAAGGATGTGCTTGCTGTGGGCCGTGGCCTGTTCGTACCGCCCCTGTTCGATTAGCTCCTCGATTTGTTCCAGGTATTGTTGGAGGGAGATCTGTGCCATGGTTTGTCTACCTCACATTCTAGTCAGCACGACCAAGTTTTCCGCCCGTGTGCGTTTTCGGCATCGCTCATTGAATTAAGGTCAGTGTGTCAAATGGTGATATGATTATGCAACGGCTTCTATAAAAAGTCAAGATTACTCGCGGCATGCACTCCACATTGGCACAGGCTCCGCCGTGGGCTTGCTGTCCCATTAAGGGGGAGTATAATTGCTACTGGAGTTTGGACAAAATAAAGGAAACCAGATTGCTACTCAGCCCACCGCAGGGTTGGATGTTTCAGGCTCTCAGCCCTTGTCCCTGAGGGCGGTGTAAGCGAGAGTGCCTCATTCCCAGGCGGCTATTTGCTGCATGGGACGCCCCTGGGACGGGGGCTGGGAGCAGCGGATGCGGATGGGTGGTTACCAGAGGGTTAAAAAATTGGAGATTGATTATGAGTACACATTCCAAAGACGGGACTCCAACCCATCGGGTCGTGACAACATCCGTCAAGTATCTGCTCCGCCTGCTCTGCCGTATAGACGACTCCCAGTTGGATCGCGTACCGGCTCAAGGCCCTTTGATCATCGTTCTCAACCATGTTAACTTCTTGGAGGCACCGATTATATACACCCACCTGCATCCCCGTCCAATAACGGCATTCGTCAAGGCGGAAGCCCAACAGAACCCGGTATTAGGGCCGCTCCTGTTCGATTTGTGGGGAGCAATCCCTATCCGGCGGGGCGAGGCCGACACAACAGCGTTTCGAGCGGCCCTTCAAGCGCTGAAGAAAGAGCGGATCGTAGCGGTCGCGCCGGAAGGCTCCCGCAGCGGTCATGGCCGCTTGCAACCCGGCCTACCCGGCTTCACGTTGTTAGCTTTGCATACCAGTGCCTTGATCCTGCCGCTGGCCTGTCATGGGGGAGAACGCTTTTGGAGCAACTTGCGCCGCTTGCGACGCACAGATTTTCATATCGTCGTTGGGCAGCCATTCTACCTGGACCCACACGGCAATCGGGTGACCCGGCTGATGCGACAACAGATGGCCGATGAAGTAATGTACCAGATCGCTGCTTTGCTTCCGTCTCCTTATCGAGGCGTCTATTCCGACCTGAGTCTGGCTACGGAGACCTACTTGCGCTTTCCACCTGGTGCTAT
>CAZXVB010000433.1:0-2376 GCA_964643875.1 uncultured Anaerolineales bacterium
AAGCCTGTATGAACCTGCGGGAGGCTGGCTTACCCCACGAATCCACGTTGACCCAATTTTGAAGGGGAGCCAGGAACGAATTTACGGAAGGTGTACTTAGCCCAACGTTCACTTGAACGCTTACTCCGGGAGGTAGAGCTTCTCCCGGCGGATGTACTCTTCCACGGATGGTGGCAGCAAGTAGCGCACCGGGAGGCCTTGTCGGATGCGACGGCGCAGGTCCGTCGAGGTGATCGCCAAGTGGGGAACGTCCAGCCAGACCAGCCGATCCCGCAACCCCGGTATAGTGCGCTCCAAAGTTGTCACGTCTGGTTGATATCCCGGTCTTGCCATCACGGCCAGGAAGGCCTGCCGGACGATGCCAATGGGATCGCGCCAGGTGGGCAACTGGGCCAGGCTGTCCCCCCCGATCAGGAAGAAGATCGTCGCCGTCGGTTCCGCCTGTCGCAGAAGGACCAGCGTGTCTACGGTAAAATGAGGGCCGGGGCGCTGGACATCCAAGCGAGAGAGGGTGAACGCAGGGTGGTCGGCGATGGCTGCCGCCGTCATCGCCAGGCGATGGGAAACGGCGGTGATGGGCCGTTTGGGCTTGTGTGGTGGACTGCCAGCCGGCACGAACAGCACCCGCTCCAACTGGAGTTGTACGCGGGCGTTCTCGGCCAATGCCAGATGACCGTAGTGGGGTGGATCGAACGTCCCGCCCAGTACACCGAGACGCGGGGAGGCGGGTTTTTCTGCTATACCGCTGCTATGAATGGTCACCTAATCTTCCCAAACTAACTCGGTTTCCCCAATGTGAACCACGTCACCGGGTCGTACTCCGGCCGATTCCAACGCCTCGGCAATCCCCAGGTGTTCCATGGTGCGTTGGAAACGCCGTACTGCTTCCTCCAGATTCCAGACGGTGCGGGCTGCTATCCGTTCCACCTGTTTCCCCCGCACGCGCCAGCCATCCGCTTCCCGTTCGATGGTGAACGTCTCTTCGTCTTCTTTTTCCTCCAGCCGAAAAACCGGTAACGCTTGTGGGGTAACGGCTTCGGCCGGCAACGCGACCAACATCTGATGGGTGCGATACAGTAGTTCACGTGTACCCTCCCGCGTCAACGCGGAGATAGCCATCGTCGGATAGCCTTGTGCCTCGATCGCTTGCTGTACCGTTGGCCAACGCTCCTGCGCCGGTGGCTGGTCTATCTTGTTGAAGACCACCAATTGGGGCTTGTGCTCCAGCCCGTGCCCGAAGGCAGCCAATTCTCCGTTGATGGTCTCGAAATCAGCCAGCGGATCGGTCGAGAGACCATCCAACAGGTGGATCAACACCCGGGTGCGTTCGATGTGTCGCAGGAATTCGTGACCTAGCCCCTTGCCCTCGGAGGCACCGGCGATCAGGCCGGGGATGTCGGCCAGGACGAACTCCGTTTCCGGGTCGAGCACTACGACGCCCAGGTTGGGTTGGAGGGTGGTGAAGGGATAGGGGGCGATCTTAGGGCGGGCGGCCGTCACTGCTGCCAGGAGGGTGGATTTGCCTGCGTTGGGCATCCCCACCAATCCGACATCGGCCAGCAACTTGAGTTCAAGCCGGAGCCAGCGAGCCTCCCCCGCCTCGCCGTGCTCGGCGATCCGGGGGGCCTGGTTAGTGGAGGTGGCGAAGCGGGCGTTTCCCCGTCCGCCGATTCCCCCACGCGCCACGACTAATTCCTGTCCCGGGACGGTCAAATCCCCGAGGAGGCGCTCCTGGTCGGCGTCGTACACTACAGTACCGGGCGGTACGGGGATGCGCAGGTCGGTGCCCGATGCACCGTGCTGGTTTTTGCCTCGGCCGTGTTCTCCCCGTGCGGCGCGGAAATGCCTCCGTTTGTTGAAGCGATACAGTGTATTGAGGTGAGGGTCCACGAATAGTATCACGTCCCCCCCGCGACCGCCATCGCCGCCGGCGGGGCCACCGTATGGGACGTATTTCTCGCGTCGGAAGGCGACACATCCATCGCCGCCATCACCGGCCTGAACGTAAATACGAGCTTCGTCGTAGAACATATCTTGTATTCCAGTGCTGGCTGAAATTGTGCTTGTGCCGGGTCACGAGCCGGGAGGAGCCATCTCTCGAGGTGAAAGTTGATGGATTTTCAATTCCGCTTCATCCAACTGGGAGTTACACCAGTCTACCAGGGCCTGGCCGCGCTCGAACAACACCAGGCTTTCTTCCAGCGGAACGTCCCCACTTTCCAATTGGCGAACCGTTTCTTCTAGCTCGGCTAACGCCTGTTCGAAGGTCAACGATTCGATTTCGACAAAGTTGTTATTCATTACGTCTGTCGCGGCCATCATTCATTCCAATCGGGGCTTACACAACACTTCCATCACCCGCAGGTCGAAGAACGA
>CAZXVB010000434.1:0-2370 GCA_964643875.1 uncultured Anaerolineales bacterium
CCTCCCGCAGGTTCATACTTACCAGGGATCAGGCGTCCTCAACCTGCGGGAGGCTCGTCCTTATCCCTCGAATCCGTGTAGAGCCTTCATTTGAAACACACCCATACATTCTCGCGTCACACGCACACGCCTTGCCCTTACGGCAGCCGTTCTCCCACAACGACACACCGGAAACCCAGGCCGGCACCTTTAGCTTTATTCGGGTCGCCTGCCTCACGGCGCGTCACTCGAACGTACAGGGAGCCATATCCATAGGAGCCGCCACGCATCACCTTGTGTCTTCCATGATCCGGGCCGGTGGGGTCGGTAGAGTTGTCGGTTTTGTCGTAATATTTCCCATCGTACCAGTCGGCCACCCACTCCCAGACGTTGCCGGCCATATCCAGCAAACCATAGGGACTGGCCCCCTGGGGATAGCTGCCGACCGGCATCGCCTGGCCTACGTTGCTCCCCAGGTAATTCAATCGCTCGCCATCGGGGTCCTCGTCTCCCCATGGGTAGCGATACTTACGCCCGGCGACCGGGTCCCACGAGGCTGCTTTTTCCCACTGTGCTTCAGTCGGCAGGCGAACGTCCCAACCGGTCTCGGAGGCCAACCACTGGCAGTAGGCATCGGCCTGCTCCCACTTCACATAAACCACCGGGTAGTTGCCCAGGTCCGGATCGTCGTATGCGTCGGTCTTGGCGGGGGGAGTGCAGGCGCCCGCCTCAACACAGAGCCGGTACTGGTCGTTGGTCACCTCTGTCTCGTCCATCCAAAAGGGGCTGAGGATGACCGTGTGTTGAGGTTTCTCATCTTTCTTCGCGTCTGGATCGTCGTCTGTACCCATCAGGAAAGGTCCGCCGGGGACGAACCGGATGGTCATATTGTCTGTTGGGCGAGTCAGTGACGCGGCCGGCGCCAACGTAGGGGTTGGCGTAGGGGTGGGTGTGGACGTGGGCGTGGGCGTATCGGTCGGTGTGGGGGACGGTGTAGAGGTTGGCGTGGGGGTAGGCGTATCGGTCTGCGTGGGGGTGGGCGTATCGGTTGGCCGAGGCGTCGCCGTGTCCGTTGGCGGTGGGGTCGGCGTTGCTGAGGGGGAGGGAGAGGGTGTGGTTACTACACCTGCTTGGGAAGGCGGTGTCGTCGGCGTTTGGCCCTGGATGGGTAGGGCGGTAGTCTGCGTAGTATGCAGCCCAACGAGCGGTTCACCGGTTGGAGAAACGGTCTTACCCTCTCTATCTCGCATTTTCCACAAGAAAACACCCGCGATCACGACCGCAATGATGGGCAGGACGAAGAGCAGTATTCCCACCGGCCGGCGCCGATTTCGAGACGTCGGCCGGCGCTCCACTTGCGGGGCGACCTCCGCCTCTGCTTCTGACTCTGAGCGCCCTGACGCTGACAGCGGAATGGTTGGGGGCGGCTGGGGCGGAATGTATGCTTGCTGTTCCGGAGGAGCGGTTTCTGGTTGGCTCCAGGCGTGACGCAGCGCATCAACCATCTCTCGCGCTGTGCTGAACCGTTCGGCAGGGTCCTTTGCCAGGGCTTGCAGAATCACATCCTCGACCGCCGGGGGCAAATCGGGAACGTATTGGCTTGGCGGCGTTGGGTCCTCGCTGATGTGTTTCAATGCCAGGCTGATGGCCGAGTCGGCCTCGAAAGGAAGCTGGCCAGTGACCATTTCATAAAGCAATCCCCCCAGAGAGTAGATGTCTGACTGGGCGGTCGCGGCCCGCGAGTCCATCGCCTGTTCTGGGGCGATGTACTCCGGTGTGCCGAATGTGTTCCCTGTTGTGATCTGAGTACTTCGGTTACGCAACATTGCCAGGCCAAAGTCGCTCAAAATGGCCTGCCCTTCCTCCGTCAGAAGGATGTTGGCCGGTTTGACGTCCCGGTGGATGACCCCCCGCCGGTGGGCGTAATCGAGGCCGTCGGCAACCTGTTCCAGGATGTGCAGTATCTCCTTCTGGGTGAAAGGGTGACCTGTTTCCTTACGTCGGTCCATCTCGGCCCGCAGGTCGGTCCCTTCGATGTACTCCATAATCAGGTAGTGACTGTCCTCGAAAGCGCCGAAATCGAAGACCTGCACGATGTTGGGATGACGCAGCGAAGCGATGGCCTGTGCTTCCCGTTGGAAACGGAGGGAGGCATCCGAGTCCGATTGTAGGGAACGCCCCAGGAATTTGATTGCCACGTACCGGCGTAGGGCGGAATGGAAGCCCTTGTAGACGTCTGCCATCCCCCCATGGCCAATTTTTTCTAGTATCTCGTAGGGGCCAATGGTCTTGCCGATCAAAGGATCCAGAGAGTCATTCAATGTTATTTCTCCGTTTGGGATGGTTCATCATTGGTTGACACTTTGCGTTACGCACCGGATGCCGCCCGAT
>CAZXVB010000435.1:0-2363 GCA_964643875.1 uncultured Anaerolineales bacterium
TAGAGTGATCACAAGCACTGCTATACGTTTACCGAACTTAAGCGCCATCATTTTTGCCTCCTCATCCTCTTTGGAATGTAGCAGCTTAGTGCTCTGGGGAGACTATCTCCGCCAGTCTGCACCCACCGGACTCTCCGGTGACAGGCTCATTATACCACAAAAAAAGCTCTGATTTTGTGATTGCTTGTGATAAAAGATCCTTCAGGCTTGATTTACGAGGAAAATGGGGTGGATCAGTAGCGATAGAGGTGCGTATCGGCATCGTGAAAGAGTAGTTCGCCTTCCGGGGACTGGCGCTCACCTCGCACACACGTCCCGTCTACGGCAAAGGTGATGCGCCGCACGAGCAACGGTTGCCAAAGGGCTTGCTCCAGCGCGGCAGTCTTCGGGCAGTGCGCCCGCATCCATCTTGCAATCTTGGACGACCTTGGGCGGACATCGCCAGATCAAGCAGCACATGTGTGTTCGGCCGTTGACTGCCGCGTTCCCAAACTATCGTTTGCCTCATCCACAACCCAAATATGCGGAGCCCTCTCGTCTTGGCTGGTGGAAGGAGCGAAGAGTAGGTGCGGCGCATCCTCGGCGATCCGCTCTCGGGATTGAGGGCTACATTGCTGACTCTTCTCCACCGCTACTACGTCCTTAGGTATGGAGGATCAGAAGCGCAGTGGGCTGGTCACGAGGGCGTATGGCAGCTTGTGTGGGGGTAGTCAGTAGGAACAATCTCACTCTACTTCAAGCAGGATTCTCGGTGATGATTGGGGATAGGCTGCCAGACTCGCTCTCTCTCCACCCGATAGCAGGTCGAGTCGTGTGAAAGGTTCGCCGATGGCGAGGAGTCGAAGTTCGTAGCGCCCTGGCTGCCTTGGTGCACGGATCTGTATAGGCATAGGGTGCCAAGTTGACGCACGAGTCTGAATGTAGAGTGGGAGCCGGGGCTCGCCGTTAACGTAGATGGGTACCTGCTGAAAGTCAATAAATGCTACCAGAGCATATTTGCGATCTTGCGCGCTGTCAAAATGCAGAAAGAAGTCAAATAATTCTCCCGCTTCCGCTGTATCCTCAGTCCATATGATCCAACCTCCCTGAGAGCCTCGAGGATCCTCTAGGCCACTTGCTACGAACCCACGCGGAATTGATCCGTAGCCAGGTTGACCAGATGGTTCTTCGTAGTCCAAATATGGAACCGTAGCCAAACCATTTACGGAGATGCTAGCCCGCATCTGCTTCAGATCCCGAAGCGTCCGATCCTGAAAAGAGCCAGACCCAACGGGTCCGGCGAGGTAAGGGTCTTCCTGGTACACAACGATGAGGTCGTGGAGCCCCTCGTCCTGAATGGGAATCTGGAGGGGGATTTCTACCGTATCACCGTCTGTGACTTCTTCTATGAATTGAAACATCTTCTCGCCGGGACTGCAGGGAATCTGTATGTGGTCGAGCAGGCAGAGGAAAATATAGGTGTGCTTTTCCTGTTTGGCAGAGCGCAGGAAAAACTCTCCGAGAAAGGGTTGGCCCTGCTTAACCCGAAAAGTGGTGTAGGAATCAGGGACCATTTCTTCATAAGTGCCGCGAATGCCGACTGCTATACCCCCTGGCTGTGAGGCCATCAGTTCTGTCATTCTACGCTCTGTTTCCTCATTGACATAAAGATCATCGGCTTTTACACCGTGCGGGACTGTACTGCTCGGTATGATTTTAGGAGGTGCTGCCTGGTCCGCTTGACAGGCGGTCAAAATCAAAATCACTCCAATCCATCGTAACAATCGCCAAATCACAGTATATCTCCCCCAATTTGCCGGCAAGAACCAGAACGGGCTGAATTCACGATCAAGTGATGAGAATAACACATGAGGATCCGAAATGCGAACGCTGCTACCGATTGGAGGCCATCCATCGGTAGCAGCGTGATCTTTACCAGGATTCAGGGCACAGTTCGCGGTCCGGGTCCTGTCTCGTCCCACTCGTATCTCTGTCCATCTATGTAAACCACGTGAATTCCATGGGAGCGATGGGTGGTACCTGCAATGTAGAAACCCTTCCCTGACACTGCCTTTCCAGAGTCGTCCTCACAAGGATCAGAATCAGAAGAGTGTTTCTCATCACCTGGCCAGAAATCGACCCATACGCTTCCACTTTTGTACTGATGTTCGGCGAATACGTTGACTTGGTCGACACATTGATCTGTGCTGGTACGGGCCTCGGTCCATACGGTCCAAAGCGTATCAGGATCATTCGGATTTCCGTTTGCGTACCAGGACATGGCCCGCCATAGTGTGACGGTAACACTTCCAACCATCGCGTGCGGCGCCGCTGTGTATCCCTTATGGCATGTTGGATTGAGGACATTTACTGTCTGAACAGCC
>CAZXVB010000436.1:0-2345 GCA_964643875.1 uncultured Anaerolineales bacterium
GTAGTTACCGAGTAAGAAAGAACAAAGGAGGTGAGAGAGATGCCAGCAGGTGATGGAACAGGTCCGATGGGCGCAGGCCCGATGAGCGGTCGGCGTGCCGGCTACTGCGCCGGGTACGGTGTGCCCGGCTATGCCAACCCCACCGTCCCACGGATGGGAATGGGGTGGCGGCGCGGCTGGGGCGGGCACTGGGCCGGAGGCGGGGGCAGGGGCGGCGGCTGGCGCTGGCGCCACTGGTACTACGCCACCGGCGTACCCGGCTGGGCCAGCTACAGTGTACCGCCGGCATGGCCCGCGTCGGCTGCTCCCTACGCCGCTGCACCAACCCCTGAGCAGGAGATCACCCTTCTGCGGGGTCAGGCGGAGTGGATGAAAGAGCAACTGGGAGCCATTGAAAAGCGGATCACAGAACTCGAACAAAAAGAGGGGTAGAAGCACCTTAGCGATGCCCCTACCCCGGGCGTCGGGGTGGACGGTCATATTAGTGGGGACTGCCCACCCTGACATCTTCTATTATAATCTTCTTAAAGGGAATTGCAAATGCGAATTGTTGTATCGTCCAATGGTATAAACCTGGAAGCCCAAGCCAATCCAGTCTTTGGACGCTGCCAGTATTTTGTCTTTGTGGATACGGAAACGATGGCCTTTGAGGCTGTGGAGAATCCAGCTCTGGCCGCTGCCGGCGGCGCCGG
The DNA here is from genome assembly GCA_964643875.1 of uncultured Anaerolineales bacterium. Taxonomy (GTDB): domain Bacteria; phylum Chloroflexota; class Anaerolineae; order B4-G1; family B4-G1; genus CAZXVB01. The sequence goes on from CAZXVB010000436.1 coordinate 693, forward strand.
CATTCAAGCCGCCCAGTTTGTCGTCGAAAAGGAAACTCAAGCGGTTATCTCAGGCAACGTCGGCCCCAATGCCTTCCAGGTCTTCCAATCAGCTAACGTCTCCGTTTACCTCTTTGGCGGGGGGACGGTGCGGGAGGCGGTCGAGGCGTTCAAAGCGGGCCGTTTGTCTGCCGCAGGCGGGGCCACCTCCCCGGAACACGCCGGGATGGGACGCCGTGTGGCCGCCGCCGGACCATCCCGCGAGGAGGAGATTGCTCAGCTGAAGAAGGCCGCGGCCGACCTGCGCCAGCGGCTGGCGAACATCCTGGAGCGACTAGATCAGTTGGAGAAAGGAGGGTAAAGTGAGGATCGCAATTTCAGCAGATAGTGACCGGGGGTTGGAAAGCGTCGTCAGCCCCCACTTTGGGCGTTGCCCATACTTTGTCCTGGTGGACCTGGAGGGGAGAGAGGTCAAGGAAGTCCAGAATATCGCCAATCCCTTCTACGGTAACCACCGACCAGGTCAAGTGCCAGGCTTCATCCACCAGCAGGGGGCAAACGTGATGCTCACCGGCGGGATGGGCAGCCGGGCCATTGCCTTCTTTCAACAGTACGGTATCGAGGCCATAACCGGGGCCTATGGCACCATACGCACCGCCCTGGAGCAGTATCTGAGCGGCGAGCTTCGGGGGGCTGCCCCATGCGCCGAAAGCGTTGAGCACGGTCACGGCGAGCTTCCCGCCAAGGGGGAGTACGAAAAGGACGAGGTGGGCCGACTGCGGGAAGAGGCAGAAATGCTCAAACGACAGTTGGCGGAAGTGACGGAGCGATTGCAGAAACTCACATAACACGTCATTCATGGTTGCCGTACCGCCACCGCGTATCTCATATTGGGAGGTGGTAATGATCCAGATAGACGAGACCCGATGTGTTGGGTGCGGTATATGTGCAGAGACCTGCCCCACCGGGGCGATTCGGCTGGTAGAAGGCATAGCACAGGTAGACCCGAACCTCTGCCGAGGATGCGAGGTTTGCCTGGAAGCCTGCACACAGGGAGCGATCATCTCAGTGCAGGAGCCAGCAAAGGACATAAAGCCAGTTCCGGTCTCTGCTCCCATCTCTACCTCGCTCCGGCCTATGCCAGTCACCACCCCCGCCGCCCATAGAAACGTTTCCTGGCTGGGGGCGGCGCTGGCGTTTGTGGGGCGGGAGGTGGTGCCCCGGGTGGCAACCGCGTTTTTGGATGCGTGGGACCGGCGGCAGGCCGCCCGCCTGGCAACGGTGCCGCCAGCCCCTTCTGCAAGGCAGAGTATGCCGGTACAGAGTACATCCGCAACGGGGAGAAGTCGAAGAGGCGCGGGGCGGCATCGTCGCCGGCTCCGTCAGCGAGGGCGACGGTAACAAAAAGAAAAAGGGGTCAACGTGGATTCGTGGGGTAAGCCAGCCCCACAGGTTCATACAGGCTTGGCCGACCTTCTTGACCGTCATCCCGTTGGCCTTTAGCTATTTCGAACTGTGGGCTGGGCAGGCGGCTAACTCGCCTGGTACAGCTCGGCGGAAGTCCTTCGGTAGTTACGCTCTAGCCGATTCCGTGAATCAGTGGTGGTTTTACGCCTTTCATTACCCGAAACGCTTTTTCTGGGACGCAGATTAACGCAGAAAAACACGGATTTC
>CAZXVB010000437.1:0-2331 GCA_964643875.1 uncultured Anaerolineales bacterium
CAGCGATCTCCTCCAACCGGGGCAGGCTGGCGTCTTTGGGGGAAAGTAGTGGTTCTGTCACCGGCCAGCAGATGCCGATGGTGGGATCGTTCCACATAATGCCCCGGTCACATGTAGGCGCGTATTCGTCCGTCACCAAATACACGAAATCGGCCTCCTGACTCAACACGCAAAAACCGTGGGCAAATCCTACCGGGATGTACAACATATGCCGGTTCTCATCTGAGAGGATCGCGCTTACCCAATGCCCATACGTGGGGGAGCTTCGACGGATATCCACCGCTACATCCAACACCTCGCCTCGTATGACCATCACCAACTTACCCTGGGCATGGGGCGGCTTCTGGTAGTGCAGCCCGCGCAGCGTTCCCTGCACGGAATGTGACCAATTGCTCTGGACGAAGGTCTCTGGAATGCCGTGAGCGGCGAATTCGGATCGCTTGTACGTCTCCAGAAAAAAGCCGCGAGTGTCCTCGAAGACGCTAGGCTCGATCCGGATCACGTCGGGAATTTCCATGGGATGAAAGCGGAAGGGCATCGAGACGACCTCCTCTAATGGTCAGTTTAGCAACCATCGGGGCTACGGGAGCAGAATCACGTTCACTGTTTCTCCGGCTGGAAAATGGTCGGTATCTTCTGGTATGATGGCTAACCCATCGGCCATAACCAAGGAGTTGAGAATACCGGAGCCTTGATCGCCGGTCAGGGTAGCTTCTAGCCCTGCGTTGGTCTCGTGCAGACGGACTCGCAGGTAGTGGCGACGGCGATCCTTGCGGCGGATAGCGTCCACCAGACGAGCCTGCACCACGCGAAGGGGCCATGCAGCGAACCCCTGCATCTTGCGAAGCGCCGGCCGCACGAAGATCAAGGTACTCACCATCGCAGAGACCGGATTGCCCGGTAGGCCCACCAATGGGACATCGTCCACCATCCCAAAGGCCAATGGACGTCCCGGTTTCATGTTCAGAGACCAGAAGTGCATCTGGCCCTCGGCTGCCAGTACTTGCTTGACCAGGTCGAAATCCCCCACGGAGACACCACCGGAGGTGATGATCATATCGGCCCTTTGGGCCAGCGCGTCCCGCATCCCTCGGCGAATCAGCTCCTCCTGGTCGCGCGCGATCCCCAGGAGCAAGGGGATGCCACCGTATTGCTGTACCTGTGCCGCGACTGTGTACGAGTTAGCGTTTCGGATCTGGCCGGGGGCGGGGATTCGATCCGGCGGCACGACTTCGTCGCCGGTCGCCAGGATCGCCACCCGTGGGCGGCGGATCACCATCACGTTTGTTCGTCCGACGGCCGCCAGCATCCCAATTTCCTGAGGACGGAGAACTTTGCCGGCCGTCATCACCGTCTGCCCGGCCGAGACGTCCTCCCCAGCCGGCCGGACGTTTTTCCCTTCTTTGTAGGCCACCTGCACCTCGATGGTCTCCCCATCGGTATGTGTGTCTTCGAAGCGAACGACTGTGTCGGCGCCGGTCGGGATCGGCGCGCCGGTCATAATGCGCATCGCTGTACCAGGTCGAACGGCTATCTCGGTCAGGTGGCCGGCGGCCACTTTCCCAATCACCTGAAGACGAGCAGGGGCCTGAGCTACGTCGGCCCCTTGAACGGCGTATCCATCCATCGCAGAATTGGCCAGCGGGGGGATATCCCGGTCGGCAACGATCTCTTCGGCCAGCACTCGGCCGCACGCTTCCAAAATGGGGACGTTCTCCGGCTCCAGGGGATGAACCACAGATAGAATGCGTTCCCTGGCTTCCTCGACGGACAATGTTGGACGCTTATGCATAATCTCTCTCCGGTTTGTGTTCGGTGTCGCGTCCCCGGAGCATTTTGATAGCGTGGGGCAGCACTGCGCTCAACGTTTCCATGCCCTCTCTGACAGCTTTGGGACTGCCGGGCAGATTGACGATCAACGTTTGTCGCCTGATGCCGGCCACACCCCGGGAGATGACCGCCAGCGGAGTGCGACGATACCCTTCAAAGCGGAGCAGTTCGGCCAGGCCGGGCATCTCCCGCTCGATTACCATCCAGGTGGCCTCTGGGGTTTGGTCGCGAGGGGCCGGTCCGGTGCCCCCCGTCGTGACGATCAGATCCACCTCTTGCCCATCGGCCAGTTCAATCAGTGTATTGGCGATCTGATCTAGCTCATCCGGCACGATGGTTTGGGCGATGACCTCGCCCCCTGTCTTGCGGATGAGTTCGGCCAGTAATGGACCGCTGACATCTTCCCGTTCTCCGGCAAAGCCTTTGTCACTGACGGTTACGACGGCCGCGCGAATCGGTTCGGACATAGTATCTTGTTTCCTTTCGTTTTGTTTGTTGCCA
>CAZXVB010000438.1:0-2322 GCA_964643875.1 uncultured Anaerolineales bacterium
TTTCTCCTGGGAATTGGTTTACACTTTGAGCTGCCTCAAGAAATCGGCTGCCTGCGCTGACTGAAAGTCAGCCTGTAGGGCCTGCGGCCAATGGTCGGCCTGCGCCGACCAGCGCGTCGGCGTAGGCCGACGCGCGGCGCAAAGCGCCCAAAGAGGCCGATTTCAATCGGCACCCGGTGCGTAACGCAAAGTGTCAACCAATGATGAACCATCTCAAAAGGTAAATGTGACATTGTCGAGATAGATACGATTGAAGGTGCGAGGGGCGGGATATGATCGGAACACGTGTTTCTTCCTACGGTTTCTACATTCTGGCCGGGATTTTAGTGGTGTTAATGGCGCTGGCGGGTGTTCATCATCAGGGCATTGGCGTCGGTGTTGTCGAGGCGAAGCCGCTGTTGGGAGTGACGCCAACGGCTGGTCTACCGACGAACACGCCGGTAGTGCCCACCAATACCCCTTCGCTTCCCGATACGCCGGTTCCACCCACGAGTACCTCTATTCCCACAAGCTTCCCTACTCCTACCTCCACTCCAATCCCTTCGATAACACCCACACCATCAGGTGGAGAACATAGGCCATCGGTCACAGCGACACCGACACCAACGATGGTTCCCCTTCTGCCCTCCAGCGGCGCGGAGGCTGGTTCTGGATGGGAGTGGGCGGTCGGTGTAGGGCTGGCTATGGTGGGTGTTGCCCTGGTATGGAGTTGGTTGTCCCATACCGGGCACATACCGAAGCCCCGTAGACCGACCTCCTGAGTGACTGTCGCCGGCTTCCGCTCTGCGTTCTCCATATCTCTGTGGATACGAAAAGGCCTACTCGACTTCCCTTTTTTGCCTCTATCTGGTATCATAATTACATTCTGATGATCTCGATGGAGGTGGTAGTATGCCGGCAATAATCGTAGTTGGCGCTCAATGGGGCGATGAGGGAAAGGGACGGGTGGTAGACTGGTTGGCTCGTGAGGCGCACGTGGTCGCACGCTTCGGGGGAGGAGACAACGCTGGCCATACCGTAGTGGCTGAGGGACATAAATTGGGGTTGCATTTGGTCCCTTCTGGCATTCTCTATCCCCATGTAACTTGTTTGATCGGGGCGGGGGTGATCGTCAATCCAGAGACGTTGACGCGCGAAATGGACGAACTGGCCGCTTTGGGGGTAGACGTAGGGCCGACGCGATTGAAGATCAGTGCAGCTGCTCATATGATTCTCCCTTCGCATCGGGCATTGGACGGCGCACAGGAAGCGGCCCGGGGGAGCAGAGCCATCGGCACGACCCGACGGGGGATTGGCCCCACATATGCCGACAAGGCGGCGCGGATCAACCTTCGTATGGGGGAAATGGCCGACCCGGAGCGCTTGGCCGACCGGGTCGTTGAGGCCGTGCGAACCCACCGGCGCCGTCTGCAAGCCGTGTACGGGCAGACGGAGGCCGTCGAGTCCTTGGATCCCGATGGCGTGGCAGCCACCTACTGCCAATATGCCCAACGACTGGCTCCGCACCTGGTGGATGGCTCGACCCTGGTTGGGGAAGCGCTGGCACAGGGCCAGGTAGTATTGTGCGAGGGGGCACAAGGGCTATTGTTGGACCTGGATCACGGCACGTATCCCTACGTAACCAGTTCCTCGACGGTTGCGGGGGGGGCTTTGACCGGCTTGGGGTTTGGGCCTCGCTCCGTCTCCCGGGTGATCGGCGTGGCCAAGGCCTACACCACACGGGTGGGCGAAGGCCCGTTCCCGACTGAACTGTTGGGCGACGTGGGGCAGCGCATTCGGGATGTTGGTGGTGAGTACGGCACGACGACGGGCCGCCCTCGCCGCTGTGGCTGGCTCGACCTGCCGATTCTGCGGTACGCTGTGCGTATCAATGGCCTCGATGAGCTGGCGTTGACCAAGTTAGATGTGCTGACTGGTCTGGAACGGCTCAAGGTTGCCGTGCGGTACGAGGAAGAAGATACAGGGACATCTGTGACCTCCTTCCCGGCCGAATGGGGATTGACATATCTGACCCGCTGCCGACCAGTCTACATAGAATTGCCCGGTTGGGACGAGGACATCACCGCGATCCGGCGTCGGGATGACCTGCCGTCGGCAGCGCAGGATTACTTGACGTTCATCGAGGATGAGATCGGTGTGCCGATCACCCTTGTGGGGGTCGGGCCGGAGCGCGAACAGGCGATCATTGCCGGTCAATCGCGCCCGAGTTCCCCTCAGAGTGCAGTGGCGTGATGATTGCATCTACGGACGATCGGAACGAGACGTTTCACGTTCAGGGTGTGTCCCAAGTTTGTCGGGATTGGGGCAAGGAGTTACAATTAA
>CAZXVB010000439.1:0-2322 GCA_964643875.1 uncultured Anaerolineales bacterium
TGTTGGCGGAAAAGAAGCGTGTCATCATCGTCGATACCTCCAACGAAATCGGCGGCGATGGCGACATTCCCCACCCGTCGGTAGGGCGGGCACGCCGTATGCAAGTTGAGATGCCCTCCCTGCAACACGAAGTGATGATCGAAGCCGTTGAGAACCACAATCCCGAAGTGATCATCATTGACGAGATCGGACGCGAGTTGGAGGCCGAGGCTGCTCGCACCATCGCCGAACGAGGCGTTCAACTGATTGCCACTGCACACGGCAACACCCTGGAAAATCTCCTGCTCAACCCCACTCTATCGGATTTGGTGGGGGGGATCGAGAGTGTGACTCTTTCAGATGAAGAGGCCCGCCGACGCGGTACACAGAAGACCATTTTGGAGCGCCGTGCGCCGCCCACCTTCGACGTCTTGATCGAGATTCAGGATCGGCAGCGACTCCTCATTCATTCCAACGTGGCGGAGGCGGTGGATGCATTGTTGCGCGGACGCCCCCTCCAGGCGGAACTGCGTTATCGGGATCAGAATGGACAGGTGCACACCGAGCAGGTCATTCCCCAGGCATTGAACGGGGAAACCAGATCCGCTTCCGCTTACAATTCCAATTCCAATTCCAATTCTCAAGGCGTCCAGGGAAAAAAGAAGTTCTCCGCCACGCCGTCATCCCGAGGCGCGCGAGCGATAGAACCGGCGCGCATCCTGCCGTACGGCATCGCCCGCAATCGTCTGGAACGGGCGGCACGCCAGATGCATCTGCCGATCTACCTGGCCAAAGATATCGGTCAGGCCGATGTGCTGATCACGACTAAAAACTTCTACCGCAAACGCCCCCGCTTGATCGGAGACGCCGAGCGGCGCGGGCTACCCATTTACGTCCTGCGGGCCAACACCGTCGCCCAGATGGAAGCCTGTCTTCAAGACCTGTTCGACCTGGACGATGGTTATCCCGACCCAGTGGAAGAAGCGATCCGGGAGGCCCTCGAAGCTATCGAACAGATCCACAATGGCTTACCGGAAGTCGTGTTGTCACCACAAAATGCCTACATTCGGCGGCGGCAACATGAATTAGCCCGCGATGCCGATCTCCAATCGGAATCCCGAGGCAAGGAGCCCCATCGTCGGGTACGTATTTATCGTTAGTGACGAGAAAGCAGAATGTTCCTAACGTTCGAAGGCCCAGACGGCAGCGGAAAGACGACTCAGGCCCGTATGCTGACCGCCTGGCTCCATAAACAGGGATACACTGTTGTGCTGACCCGTGAACCGGGCGGCACGGAAATCGGGGAACAGATCCGGCGCGTGCTGCACGATCCCCACAACACCGCTATGGATGCCCGCGCTGAGATTCTGCTCTACTCCGCTGCACGGGCACAGCACGTGGCCCAACGTATCCGTCCGGCACTGGCGCGGGGAGAAATCGTGATCAGCGACCGATATGCTGATAGTACCTTCGCCTATCAGGGATACGGGCGGGGGCTGGACCTGGCCACCTTACGGGCCATTACCCAATTCGCTACGGGGGGGCTGACCCCCGATATGACGCTCTATCTTGACATCACACCCGAAGTCGGGTTACAACGTCGTCAATTTAGTGGTGAAGAGTGGAACCGGTTGGACGCCGAGGCGCTGGCATTTCACCAGCGTGTGCGGGACGGATACCAGGAGTTGATCCGACAGGACCCTAAACGATGGGTCGTTATCCAGGGATTGCGTCCAGTCGAGGAGGTACAACAAGAGATCCGAGGCTGTGTACAAGCCCGCCTGCTGGAGGCGGCAGAAAAGGCTGCCTCCAGCAGACAGGTGTAGGGGCAGGCGCAAGGCCGGCCCTTACGGGATTTCGGCATCGAGGCCGACGTCGTCGCTGCCCAGCAGATCCGGCATGGACTGTTCGATCTCATCGGGGCTTTCGCCGGCCTCCAGCCGCCCGACGACCTCGTCGAATTCTGGCCCCAGGTCCTCGCCTATCTCTTCGCCCATCTTGCGCATCCAGCGCCCCAGGCTCCTGGGGTCGTTTTCGTCCAGGTCGGGAAGATTGTCCAGATCGCTCAGATCGTCCAGGCGGCTCTCTTCAGAGCGGATCACCCGCACCCGGGATATCAGGCGCGTAAGATGCGTGCCGCCACACCGAGGGCAAACAGGTGATCCGGCCTCGGCGTCGCTAAACGTGCGCCAAAAGATCGAAACGCGACGCCGACAATCATGACAACGGTATTCATAGATTGGCATATTTACCCTCCTGAAATCGTAGTGCGTTGGTAACTACTCAGCCTACTTCTGTTAGCGATTGAAATCGCCTCTAGAGGGCTTGCAGCCGCGCGTCCAC
>CAZXVB010000440.1:0-2301 GCA_964643875.1 uncultured Anaerolineales bacterium
TCTGCGAAAATCAGCGTTCATCTGCGTCCTGGATAAATTTGCCAGGGTCCAGTCAGGGAATTAAATAGCATTTGTAACTACCCAGACACAGCCCGGATGGAACGCGGATGACACAGATCTTGCGGGGATTTTTTCTGAACTGGACACCGACAGCGGCTATAGGATGCAAACTAGCGCTAATTTTACTCACTTTGTCTGCGCACATCCGAAATTTCCGAGAATCCGTGTCTATCCTGTCCAATCCGTGTTAATCCGTGTGCTATTTTCCACCCTGTCTGGATAGCTACCGGCTTTCAATACATTATTTGAGGAGTTGAAAATGTCTGGTCATAGTAAATGGTCTACAATCAAACATAAAAAAGCCGCACAAGACGCCAAGCGTGGGAAACTCTTCACCCGCCTGGCGCGAGAGATCACCATTGCGGCCCGAAGCGGGGGAGACCCGGAGACGAACTTCAGCTTGCGGTTGGCGGTGGACAAGGCCAAGGCAGCCAATATGCCCAAGGACAATATCGAACGGGCGATCAAACGGGGCACGGGAGAGTTAAAGGGCGAGGAATTGTTCGAGGTGATGTACGAGGGATACGCTCCCCACGGCGTCGCCCTATTGATCCAAGCCTTGACCGACAACAAAAACCGCACAGTCGCAGACGTTCGGCGGGTATTGACACGGCAAGGAGGCACAATGGCCGAGGCTGGCTCCGTCGCCTGGCAATTCGAGCGCAAGGGATATATCGCCATCGAGCCGGACGGTGTGGACCCCGACACCGTCTTCGAGGTCGCCGTAGAAGCCGGGGCAGAGGACGTCGTCTTCGGTGATGATATGATCGAGATCTACGCTCTGGTGAAGGATTTCCAAGCCGTACGGCAAGCGCTGGCCGATGCCGGCATCACCGTGGAGAGCGCAGAACTTACGATGTTACCCAAGACAATGATGCAATTGGGGGAAAAGGAGACCCTGCAGGTTATGGGAGTCATCGAAGCTCTGGAGGAGCTGGACGACACACAACAAGTGTATTCCAATCTAGACATCAGCGACGAAGTGATGGCCAAATATGAGGCAATGGATTGACCGTCGGCCGTCCGCCCGACCAAATGCGAGTAGATGATGCGCGTGTTGGGCATTGATCCCGGAACGGCCATTACCGGATATGGTGTGGTCGAAGAAACCGGCGGCGAACTCGTCCTACAGACATTTGGTGCCATCCGTACAGCGGCCGCTCGGCCTTTGCCTGCCCGCTTACAAGCCATTTACCAGAAATTGCGGGACCTGGCCCATACCTGGCAACCGGACGCGGCTGCTGTGGAGGAATTGTTCTTCAGTCGCAACGTTCGCACGGCGATGAGTGTCGGGCAAGCGCGGGGGGTCGCCTTGTTGGCCCTGGCCGACGCTGGCCTGCCCATTGCCGAGTACACACCAACGGAGGTCAAACAGGCCGTGACCGGGTACGGGACCGCAGACAAGGCCCAGATGCAAGAAATGGTACGCTTGTTGTTGGGATTAGCAACGTTGCCCTGTCCAGACGACGCGGCCGATGCCCTGGCGGTGGCGATCTGTCACCTGCACATGGCACGTTTGACGGAACTGATGCGGGAAAACCAGGAAAACGCGAGATGATTGCCCGATTGAGCGGTACAGTGTGGGGAATTGGAGAGGATCACCTGGTCGTACGCACTGGTGGCGTTGGCTTCCACGTATATGTGCCGGCCAACGTATTGGGGGAGATCGGGCAGGTTGGGCAACCGGTGGACCTGTTCACTTACCTCCACGTGCGAGAAAACGAACTGTCCCTCTTCGGGTTCTTGACGGAGGAAGAGCTATCCCTGTTCAAATTGCTATTGAGCGTTTCCGGCGTGGGGCCAAGGGTAGCCCTGGCCGTGTTGGGCATGCTCTCGCCGGACGCTCTGCGCCAAGCCATCGCCCAGGAGGAACCAGGGATATTGTCACGCGTGCCGGGGATCGGCCCCAAGACGGCCCGCGCCATCATCTTTCATCTCAAAGACAAGCTCGCTCTGCCGACACAGGGGAAACCGACCCCACTCGACGACCGCGACGCACAGGTGATTGCAGCATTGACAGCACTGGGCTTCAGCCTGGTAGAGGCCCAGACAGCAGTACAGAGCCTCCCTAGGGACACGGACACAAGCGTTGAGGATCGCATCCGTCAGGCGCTCAAGCACCTGGCACCACCATCGCCGAGGGCGTAATCGAAGCCCAGTAGCCCGGATGGTTGCTCCAGTCACTGCCCGACATTTTGACCCTCCCGCAGGTTCAGTGATGTGGGGCTATACACGTGCAAC
>CAZXVB010000441.1:0-2300 GCA_964643875.1 uncultured Anaerolineales bacterium
TGATGTGGGGCTATACACGTACAACTGACGTAATTTCAAACCTGCGGGAGGGTTACCGATCAATATGAAAGGAACGAGGAACAACGAGGAGTTACCTGTCAATGGAGACAATTCTGGAGAAAATCCCCTACTATCTGACAATCCTTTCGACCATCTGCGGCGGTGTGACTGTCGCGTTGGTGGGGGGGATGGCGATCTGGACATTCCGTGACATCCGGTCACGTTCGCGGGACCCGTTGGCCTACATCCTGGCGACGCTGCTGGTGTTGGTGCTCCCCCTGATAGGGTTCATCGTGTATTTGATGTTGCGTCCTCAGGAGACACTGGCGGAGGCCTACGAACGGTCATTGGAACAAGAGGCACTGTTACAAGCCATCGAAGAGCCGGAAATCTGCCCCGGTTGTGGTCAACGGGTAAAGAGTGATTATCTGTATTGTCCGGCCTGTCATACGCGGCTGAAGAAGGCGTGTCCAAATTGCAATCACGCGCTCCATTTGCGTTGGTCCATTTGCCCATACTGCGGGACCAGCGTGACGCCCCAGGTGCTGGAGCCGGTGACAGCCGAGGGAGATGAAGTCGTCACCACTCAGTGACGTGACTCGACGTGACAAACAGTCCCAACGGGAATGTGCGACGCGCCTCCCAAGTGCGTCGCACATTCCTGTCCTCATTGATGGATAAGCCTGCGGTGGTTACATCTCCGACTCTTCACCCACTACGTGCACTTTGAGCATATTGGTTTCCCCACCGCTCCCAAAGGGGATACCGGCCGTCAGCACGATAGAATCGCCCCAAGCGACGGTGCCGTGCTCACACGCCGCTTGCACCATCATTTTAACCATATCGTCCGTATTGCTGAATTCCCCCACCAACACAGGTTTAACCCCCCACACCAACGAGAGGCTATAGAGCGTCCGCTCGCTGGGCGTAACGGCCACGATAGGCACTCGCGGGCGATGGCGGGCCACCATGCGGGCCGTCTGGCCGGACATCGTAGCGGTGATGATGGCGCGCGCTTCCACCTCACCGGCGATCTCTACAGCGGCGCAACTGATCGCCTCGGTGATCGTTTTAGGTACGTCCTTCTTTTTCATCTCGCCGTATAGCAAACGTCCGTGGGGCAAATGCACCTCAGCATTGGCGCAGATGCGGGCCATAGTGAGCGCTGCTTCGACGGGATAGCGCCCTACGGCCGTCTCTCCGGAAAGCATCACAGCGTCTGTGCCGTCCAGAATGGCGTTGGCTACATCCGATGCTTCTGCCCGCGTTGGATGGGGATGTTCGATCATCGTTTGGAGCATCTGGGTGGCCGTGATGACCGGCTTACCAGCCTGATTGCAAGCCCGGATGATGCGCTTCTGGTGGAAGGGGACTTCCTCGGCCGGCGTTTCTACACCCAGGTCGCCCCGTGCGACCATCACACCGTCCGCTTCTGCCAGGATCTCGTCGAATACAGAGAGAGCTTCCGGCTTCTCAATTTTGGCGATGATCGGCGTATCGGCCCCTCGTTTGCGTAAGAATTGGCGCAATTCGCGCACATCGGCCGGACGCCGTACGAAGGAAAGGGCAAAGAAGTCCACTCCTTGTCCGATGGCAAAGAGAGCCAACTCCCGGTCCCGGGCAGTCAGAGCGGAAAATCGGAGGACAGCCCCTGGTACGTTGATCCCTTTGTGGGAGCTTAAATGTCCCTCGTTGGCCACGCGACAGATAAGCGTGCCCTCGCCGGCCTGTTGGACCACTAATTCGATGCTGCCATCGTCCAACAGAACCGTCTGGCCGGGCTGTAAGTCGCGCAGCAAATCGGGATGAGGAACTGGGATCACTTGCTGAGCATCGTTGGCATCGTTGAGCTCGTTGTGATTGGGGTGAGAAAAAGCCGTCAACGTCACCGTTTCGCCCTTGTGGAGCGTCATCCCGTCGCCGGGGATCTCCCCCACCCGGAACTTAGGCCCCGGCAGGTCGGCCATCACAGCTACCTGGCATCGCTCCTGCGCAGCGGTCTCCCGCACGCCAGCGATCGTGCGGGCATGGGTCTCCTGATCGCCGTGTGAAAAGTTAATCCGGGCGACATTCATACCGGCCCGTATCAACCCCCGAACGATCTCTGGCTGCTGAGAGGCTGGCCCAATGGTGCAAATGATCTTCGTGCGTGGCATGTTTAGAGCACTCCTTCCTACTCTTCTGTCTATCCCTTCCCGCCGATCGCGCCGATTGGAAATCGGCTTGCCTGGGCGCTTCGCGCCATCCGTCGGCCTCCGCCGACGCCCCCCCGGTCGGCGCAGGCCGACCACCGGCCGCAG
>CAZXVB010000442.1:0-2287 GCA_964643875.1 uncultured Anaerolineales bacterium
GCTTGGCTGCCAGCCCTCCAGAGGCGATTTCAATCGCTAAGAAGTAGCCTGAGTAATTACCAGGATTGAACATAACGGGAGTGGGAGGGCTGTGACCCATCATATCCGGTGGCAACTGATTCTCATTTTTACGGGCCTTGTGTTGGTGGGGATCCTGTTGGCGTACCTGGCCACCAATTACACTACGGTATTGCGACCGGGTTCCGGCGGGACGTACGTCGAGGCCCTGGTCGGCTCCCCTGTTTACCTGAATCCCCTTCTGTCTGGCTACAATGAGGCCGACCGGGACGTTTGCTACCTGTTGTTCCGGGGACTTACCCGTCTGAACACCTACGGAGAAATAGAGGCTGATCTGGCTACCGGCTGGGATGTTACCCTCGATGGCCTGACATATACATTTCACCTGCGTCCTAATGCGTATTGGCACGATGGCACACCGGTCACTGCCGATGATGTTCTGTTCACCATTGGGCTGCTCCGAGATGTTGGTTTCAATGGCCCGCCAGAGTTGGGGATGGCGGTCTGGCGAACGGTCACAGTGGAAAAAGTGGACCGACGCACAGTCCGTTTTGTCCTGAGCGAGCCGTTTGCCCCGTTCCTGGACTATACGACGGTCGGGCTTCTACCGGCTCATTTGTTAGAAGGCGTCAGTGGCGCTTCTCTGCCTGCATCCCAGTTCAATATGAGTCCTGTAGGCAATGGTCCATTTCAGTTGACCGAAGTCAAGATCGAGAACGGTATGGTAACTTCGCTGTTGTTGGAGCAGTTCCCACGCTACTATGGGAAGCGTCCTCATTTGGATCGGATCCAGTTTCAATTCTATCCCAACGCAGAGTTGGCACTAGAGGCTTACCAAAAAGGAGAAGTCGAAGGTCTGGGCCAGGTCACCCGGTCACAGTGGGCACACGTCCGTGATCTACCAACTTTGAATCTATATTCAGCTCCATTGGCCGAATATAGCTTGGTGTTCCTCAATTTGAAACGATCAGATTTACCTTTTCAAGAAACGGAGGTCCGCCAGGCGTTGTTGTACGCTCTGGATCGGCAGAGATTGGTAGATCAAGTGTTAGGGGGACAAGGAATCGTGATCCATAGTCCCTTGTTGCCAGGTACGTGGGCATACGAGGAGAATCTTCCTCGCTACTCATACGACCCGGATACAGCCCAGGAGTTGCTGGATACGGCTGGATGGTATCGTTCGCATGATGCCGGCGGTGTGCGATATAAGGGGTCCCGTCCTTTGGAGTTTACATTGCTGACCTCCAACGATCCAGAACAATTGGCCATTGCTCAAATGATGGCCGAGCAGTGGTCCCGGGTGGGGATCACAGTGAGTGTAACGACCGCTTCCTCCCTGGAGGTGCGGGATGCTCTGGAACGACGCCAGTTCGAGGCTGTTTTGAGCACCATTGCTGTGCCCGGCGATCCAGACCTGTATCCATTTTGGCACGAGACACAAGTGGATCAAGGCCAAAACTATGCCGGTTTTGTCCATCGTCGGGGCAGTGAGGTGCTGGAGCAGGCACGGATCGAAGTCAATCGGGAACGACGGCGGGAATTGTATCGGGAATTTCAACGCATCTTCGCGCAAGAGGTGCCTGCGTTATTGTTGTACGCGCCGGTCTATACCTATGGGGTGGATGAGCGGATTCACGACGTACAGATTGGCCCATTGATGTACCCCGCGGATCGTTTCCGCACTGTTGCCGATTGGTGGATTGTACCCCGTCGGGTGTTCGTCAGCGAATCCGAGTTGCATCCCTGACGTTGTTATTGACCTTGACAATGAGAGCGTTTCGTGTAAAATACGCTCTGCGTTCTTCCTGATTGACGCTTCTGACTGAGGTAGAAGCAAGGGAAGAAGAGAGGGAGAACGGTTACAAGTAGGCCGAAGTGGCGGAACAGGCAGACGCGCTGCGTTCAGGGCGCAGTGGGCTTTACGCCCATGTGGGTTCAACTCCCACCTTCGGCATTTTCCCCACCGACGAGGCGATCACTTGCCTCGTCGTTTTTTATGCGGGGCAACCCTTGTCCTCGTGTGTCCTCGTGTGTCCTCGTGGTCGCCCCGCCAACAGACATCATTACGCTATTCTTGCTCGTACCGCTCGGCGGAAATCCTTCGGTAGTTACGCTCTAGCTCTAGCCGATTCCGTGACCCGGTGGTGGTTTTACGCCTAAGACGCGGTTCACGGAATCGCTGGGAGCAGAATAAGAATAAACTACCGAGGATGCCGCCCGATTGAAATCGGCCTCTTTGGGCGCTTCGCGCCGCGCGTCGGCCTACGCC
>CAZXVB010000443.1:0-2259 GCA_964643875.1 uncultured Anaerolineales bacterium
TATGCCTATGGAGCCAGGCAAGCGTTAAAGAGGGAGGAGAGACACTCTCCACCATTGTCAACTGGCATAGACGGGGCGGGGGGAGATGAGTGTGTGGATGAGGGTTTCAAAACGAGGAGGTGAACCGTGCACGTCATAGAGTCGGGAGTGGGGGAGTTGATTCAGCCTCCAGACCTGGATGCGTTCCGAGAGTGGAATCGGGAGAAAAAGTCCCGGGCATTAGTGGACAAAGTAATGACGGAGGCAGAAGCGGTCTCCCGTTTCGTCCACGATGGATGCTACATTGGCACTGAGTTATACGGGACGGTACGCTGTCCGATGTCCCTGGTGCGGGAGGTAGTCCGACAGAACAAGAAAGATCTGCGGGTGGCCGGCCAAGGCGTGACGGAGTTGGATCTGTGGTTGGGAGCTGGCTTGGTCAAAACGCTGGATATCACCTATATTGGCCTGGAAGTTTTCGGGGTCTCCAGTGCACTGCGTCGGGCCGTGGAGAGCGGTCAGGTCGAAAAAGTGGTCGAGTGGTCGAATGGGGGCATCACCTGGCGCTTCAAGGCCACGGCCATGGGAGTTCCCTTCATCCCCGTGCGGGCGATGCTGGGGAGCGACACGCTCAAGTACAGTGCGGCCAAGGTAGTCGAATGTCCATTCACTGGAATGAAGGTCTGTCTCATTCCGGCGTTGATCCTCGACGTAGGCTTGATTCACGTTCATCGGGCCGACAAGTACGGCAACGCACAGATTGACGGTATCTCTGGATTTGCATTCGAGATGGCACGGGCTGCCAAACGGCTCATTATCAGTGCTGAAGAGATCGTGGATTCGGAGGAAATCCGCCGCTATCCCGATCAGACCATCATCCCTTACTATCTGGTGGATGCGGTAGTGCATGCGCCTTACGGCTCACATCCCGGCGAGATGGCCTATTGCTACGCGCGGGATGAGGAGCAGTTGCGGGAGTGGGTGACGGCCTCGAAGACGGAGGAGGGGACGCAGGCGTACTTACAAAAGTATGTATATGATTTGCGGGATCACCAAGAGTACCTGGCGCTGATCGGCGCTGTGCGACTGGAGCGCTTGCGGGCCGAGGAGGAGGGGCGGCGATGAGTGAGAAGAGTAGTCTGAGTTACAACCCCACGGAGCTGTTGATCTGTATCGCGGCCCGTCAAATGCCGGATAGCGTGACGGCCTTCATCGGCACCGGCATCCCGATGCTGGCGGCCAGCCTGGCCCAGAAGATGCATGCCCCCAATCTGGTGCCGATATTCGAGTTCGGCGGGACTGGGGCGCGTCTGGAGCGATTGCCGAGGGCCGTAGGGGAGAGCCGTACATTCTATCGCGGTGTGGCGGCCTCCGGGATATGCGACATCATGGAGACCGCTACCCGTGGATTCATTGACTACGGGTTCCTGGGAGGCGCGCAGATTGACCCGTATGGTAATCTAAACTCGACGATCATTGGCCCGCACCATCACCCTCCGAAGGTGCGTTTGCCGGGGTCGGGCGGTGGCAATGACGTCGGTTCGCTCTGTTGGCAGACGATCATCATCATGCGCCACGATCGGCGGCGCTTCGTGCCCCAGGTGGATTTTATCACGACACCGGGGTACATCACCGGGCCAGGCGCGCGGGAGGAGGCCGGCCTGCCGCCGAACACCGGCCCATATCGCGTGGTGAGCACGTTGGCGCTGATGGATTTCGAGCCACGAACAAAGCGTATGCGACTGATTGCCACCCATCCCGGTGTCACCGTGGAGCAGGTGATTGAGAACACGGGTTTCGAGTTGCTGATTGCCGACTCGGTGGGGCAGAACGATCCGCCTACGGCAGAAGAGCTGCGCCTGTTGCGAGAGGAGATTGACCCAGAGGGATTCTACATCTGACGGCCATCGTTTCTGCTTGACAGTCTGTGCCTCCTGTGGCATAATTGCCCTACTAAATTGGGTTGACCAAAAGCGACGATGGAGACGAGTACGCCCGACGTACCGCTTCAGAGAGTCTGGAAAAGGTGCGAGCCAGGTGCGGGAAGCGGGCCGAAAATCCCTCCGGAGCTGCGGGTCGAACGGCCTCTGTGCCTAGTAAACTTCGCCGGTTTCGCCCACCGTTATCGGGGCGCGGTGATCGTGGGTCGCCGATGCCGACAAAGAGGTTCCGCTTCGGCGGAACAAGAAGGGTGGTACCGCGGGAAATAACTCCCGTCCCTTCGGGGACGGGAGTTTTATGTACCTCGATTGGCGATGGGTTGGCATTCACTACCCGACA
>CAZXVB010000444.1:0-2236 GCA_964643875.1 uncultured Anaerolineales bacterium
ACCGCAGATTGACGCTGATTTGACCGGATTCGCATCGCTTCGCGCCGAAAACCCAGGAAAATCTGTGTTTTTCTGCGTTAATCTGCGTCCCGGAAAAAGCGTGTCGGGTAACGAAGCTCCCCTTCAGCCTTCATCCCCCAGGCGTTCCGACTCCATCGCCAGTTCCACGTATTCCTGCCGCACCAATGCCTGCTCCTCCACGTTCAGCAGATCGAGTAGTTCGCCAATTAGATCAGCCTTCCGTTCCGCATCCTGCCGCGACCACGTGCGACTCTTGATCTCCAAAAATATCCCTGGCAACGGAGGCTTCATCAGGCGATCCAGGTTGATGGAAAAATCGGTGCCCCCATATCGGACGCGATACCGTTGGCGATGTTTGTGCACCTCCACTTCGGTCGCTGGCTGGAAGTACTCCCGATAAAAACGCAGACTGCGGGTGGCGGGGGCATCGAAACGGGAACGAGAAAGCACTACTGAGCGGGAATATTCGCGCTCTTTCTGCTCTCCGGAGAGCGTTAGACGATAGAAGACGTCGCTTACTTCTCCATCTTCCCCCAGCACCTCGTCCTCCCGGTAGCGGATACGGCTGTGATAGGGATCGTCGAACAGGAAGTACGTATCATACTGCCGGCGGAAGGATGGTTTGATGATCACAATCTCCGGATGTTCGGCCAACAAAGCATCCAGGGATGGTTCTCCAGGCAAGAGGACCTTGACCTGTACTTCGAACATCTTTTCCTGTGCCACCTGCCCGATGGCCAACAGCTTGCTGAGTACGCTTTCTTCACGTTGGATGAGGAAGCGGTCAATCTTGTGGGCGATTTCTGCCGCTTCCATCGAGATGGCTTGTTCGTCGAGCGTCATCAATTGGCGATCCCGCATCAGCCAACGCCCACGGCAGAGAGTGTCCCGCACATCACTTCCCTTGGCCGCGTAGACCAATTGCGCGTAGAGGGCGTCGGCGTCCCGCTTGAATTTGGGCACATTGTGAACCGGGTGTAGGTCCACTACCACCAGGTCGGCCTGCTTCCCTACTTCCAACGAGCCGACAAGATGGTCTATGTGTAATGCCCGCGCTCCCTCGATAGTCGCCAATGCCAACGCCTGGCGGGCCGGCAAGGCGGTGGGATCCATAGACACCCCCTTGGCCAGCAAGGCCGCTAAGCGTAATTCTTCCCACATATCGAGATCGTTATTGCTGGCCGGGCCGTCGGTGCCAATGCCGACGTGCAACCCCAACGCCAACATCTGGGCGACCGGGGCGAATCCGCTGGCCAGCTTCAAGTTGCTGGTCGGGTTGTGGGCTACACCGACGCCGTGGTGAAGCAACGTGTGCATCTCTCCCTCATCTAGGTGCACACAGTGGGCAGCGACGGCCTTGGTCTCAAAGACATTATGTTTTTTGACCCATGGGACTATCGGCATACCGAACTTGGCGCGGTAGTCCTCCACTTCCTGAGCCGTCTCGGCAATGTGGATGAGCAACGGGACGTCCCACTCTAAAGCGATCTGTGCGCAGGCTTCCAATAACTCTGGAGTGGTCGTGTAGGGAGCGTGGGGGCCGATCGCCGGTATCACCAAGGGATGTCCCTTCCAGCGTTGGATGAAATCCTGAGTGTGTTCCAGGCTTTCATCGTAACTGAGGGCGTCCGGTGTAGGGAATTTGAGGACGGTCTCAGCGCAGACGGCCCGCATGCCGGCTTGGGCCGTGGCGTCGGCTACGGCTTCCTCGTAGTAGTACATGTCGGCAAAACACGTCGTGCCAGAGCGAATCATCTCGGTGCAGGCCAGTTGCGTGCCCAGCCAACAGAAATCGGGACGCACGAACTCGTGTTCCACCGGCATCATATATCCCATTAGCCAGACGTCAAGGCGCAAGTCGTCGGCCAACCCACGCAACAGCGTCATCGGTGCGTGAGTATGGGCGTTGATCAAGCCAGGGATCACTGTGCAGCCTTGGCAATCTACGACTTCGTTCGCCGTATACGCGCCTTCGATCTCCTCCGCCAGCCCCACCGCCGCGATGATCCCGTCACGGATAGCCACCGCGCCGGGATCGAAAAGGTCAAAATCATCGTTCATCGTCGCCACGATCCCGCCGGTCAATATCAGATCCACGTTTGTAGATTTGGCGTTCATTCTCTTCTCCTGTTTACACGTTCCGATCTGCGTATTTCTTAATCATTTGGGTGTGTTTCAACTGAGTTGGAGACTCTCCCGCAGGTTGAACTCAAGG
>CAZXVB010000445.1:0-2207 GCA_964643875.1 uncultured Anaerolineales bacterium
TGGAAGCGATAGAGGTACAATAGATGTGTTGCACAATAGTGAAAAGCTCCACTTTGTACACGGATGGATACGAATGAACACAAACGAACACTGATCATTTCAGTTGAGAACGCATCGCTGGCACGGTCAGGAGACCGGCCAGAGCGCTCTTTTTTGCTTGCTGAGGCCGGTCTCCCGACCGCGCCCAACTCATTTGAAATACACCCAATTGACTTTAGACATTTTGCCTAAATATTCCGCTTGTCGCCCATTATGCTATGTTGGTTGGGACGTGTTAAACTGATTTTTCTGGCTCTACACGGACTTGAGGGGTAGGGACGAGCCTCCCGCAGGTTGAGAACACCTGACTGTATGAACCTGCGGGAGGCTGGCTTATCCCACGAATCCACGTTGCCCCATTTTTCCTTGCAGGGAGGCGGGAAATGCAAGAAATCGCCATTTGACAATTTTCTTTATGTGTGGTAACCTCTCAGGGTCTTTCGTTGTGTAGATTGTGTTTGTGTAACGAACCTCAACCTCAACCCCAATTTCAAGGAGGCAGGAATGGTAGAAACATCTCGAACTGATCGCCTGGTCAGGCGGCTACAGGAGTTACAGATGAATACGCCTGACGTTGAGGCAAGTGCTATCGTGAGCGTAGACGGTCTGACCATTGCATCCTTTCTCCCTGCCGGAGTTGAAGAAGATCGCGTTTCAGCGATGTCTGCTGCAATGCTTTCCCTGGGTGAGCGGATTGCCAGCGAGCTTGGACGTGGTCTATTGGATGAAGTCTACGTTAAAGGCGAAAAAGGCTATGTCGTTCTACGAGCTGTCGGAGAAGAAGCTGTGTTGACCGTGTTGGCTCGTCAACAGACGAAGCTTGGCCTGCTTTTCCTGGATATGCGGCGAGCGTCTCAAGATTTGGCCGCTATCCTGGAAGGCTAACTTGGACGCCAGTAAGGAGGATGTCAATGCCCCGTATTGAACCAAGCGGTTATTATTATCCGAATATGATTGCCCGTATTTACATCGAGGCGATGGAAGAGATTATGGGCAAGAATGGGCTAAATGCTATCCTGAACTTGGCGGGCCTGTCACATTTGATTGACAACTATCCCCCGGCAAACCTGGACAAGGAGTTTGATTTTGCTGACTATTCCGCTCTCAACGGTGCGTTGGAGGAGATGTACGGTCCCCGTGGTGGGCGAGGTCTCCAATTGCGCGCTGGCCGGGCCTCCTTTGCTCAAGGTGTCCGGATGATGGGGCCGATGGTTGGCATGGGCGATCTGGCATTCAAGGTACTGCCTTTAGGGGCCAAGTTGAAGGTGGGCATACCCGCTATGGCAAAGGTGTTTACCCAGTTCAGCGATCAACACAGTACGGTGGAAGATAAAGGGGAGTACTACACCTATCGTATGAAGCCGTGCCCCGTGTGCTGGGGGCGGACCGCGGATCGTCCCATCTGCTTTGCCGGCAAAGGCCTGTTGGAGGAAGGGTTGCATTGGGTAAGCGGCGGGCGCAAATTCCGTGTCGAGGAGATCGAATGCGTAGCGATGGGTGGGGATAGTTGCACGTACGCTATCTACAAAGAGCCTATTGGCTAAGAATTACGAACCAGGAATCAGATCACGATTTTTTTGTCAGTTGGCCCCAATCGTCAGTGGAGCGAGAAGGTAGTTGCTGTGGGGCCAATGGGCAAAGGCAGAAAGTGTATTGTCGGAAAGTGATATGGAGACCTCCCGAACTGCCCGGTTGATTCGGCGGCTGCAAGAATTGCAGATGAATACCCCCGATGTGGAAGCTAGCGCCATTGTAAGTGTGGATGGTCTTACGATTGCTTCTTTCCTCCCGGCCGGCGTTGAAGAAGACCGCGTTTCCGCGATGTCTGCGGCGATGCTTTCCCTTGGGGAGCGGATCGCCGGTGAGTTGGGGCGTGGGTTGCTGGACGAAGTGTACGTCAAAGGCGCAAATGGGTATGTGGTCCTGCGGGCCGTCGGGGAAGAAGCGGTCTTGACGGTGTTGGCCCGTAAGCAGACGAAACTCGGCCTGCTGTTCCTGGATATGCGGCGGACTTCCCATGACCTGACCGACATTCTGGAAGGTTGAGTGAATAGGATGCTATGATTGGTTATTCTGTCGTGCAGCCAGCCTTTTTCTCTTGAAATCATTATGATGTGTTTCAACTGAGTTGGAGACCCTCCCGCAGGTTGAACTCAAAGGCGATTTAT
>CAZXVB010000446.1:0-2198 GCA_964643875.1 uncultured Anaerolineales bacterium
CCTCATTGGGGCGCAGGCGAATCTCCTTTGTTCCCGTTGCCGTGGCTGTCGTCGTCTTCCTGCTGATCGGGATCACCATCATCACCGGCCGCTCCGTGCTCCATGGCGTATTGCAAAGTGTAATCCACGAGGAGAGCGCCCTTCCCTCTACCAGTATGGCTACCTCCGGTAGCGTGCTTTTCCCGACGGCGACTCCTCTCTCTCCCTCTGCCCCATTCGCAAGCGGGGAGGAAGCAATTGCCCCCTCAACCACACAGGGTACCGTTACCCTCACATTGACGGCCGGTGAGCACGTTTGGGTACGGGTGACCCGCGACGGAAGTATGGTGTTTCAGGGAACCATCGCGCCGGGAGAACCACACACCTGGACCGGCGAGCAGGCCATCGTCGTGGAGACGGGCAACGGCGCAGGCGTGGAAGTAACGGTAAATGGCCAACCGCAGGGCGTGATGTGTGGTCGCGGCCAGGTCTGTACCCGTGCCTGGGGGCCAGATGGTGAGCTTTCTCTTTCGGCAGAATGATTCCCCGATGCCCCCGTGCTCCGGGGCTTTTTCCCTCCACAAAATCGGCCGATGAAATCCGCAACGAACGAACCGCCACGCTTCTACTTGATTTCCCTGGGATGCCCTAAAAATCTGGTGGACAGCGTCGGGATGACAATCCTGTTGGAGCGGGCCGGTTACCGGTTGGCAGAGGATGTCTCCGATGCCGATGTGCTGATCGTCAACACCTGTGGGTTCATCGAGCCGGCGCGACAGGAATCGCTGGATGTGCTCCACGAGCTGGCTGAACAGCGCAGTGCTGGGCAGCGCCTGATCGCCGCCGGCTGCTATGCCCAACGCTCGCCGGAGGAACTGTATCAGGCTGTGCCCGGTCTGGATGGCGTCATTGGCACGCGCCGTTGGCGGGAGATCAGCGACCTCGTGGCACAATTCTTCCCCCCACCGAGCGGGCCGAGAGAGATGATGGGCGGCCGAATGTATGTGCCTCGCGTGGCCCGCCAGGGGGCCAGCGCCTACATCAAGCTGGCCGATGGTTGCCGCCGCGCTTGCGCCTTTTGCGCCATCCCCCTCATCAAGGGGACAGCCGTGAGCCGTCCCCCGGAGGATATCCTGGCTGACGCCCGACAGTTGGCCGCCCAGGGCGTCCTGGAGTTGGTGCTCATCGCTCAGGACACAAGCGACTATGGCCACGACCTGGGAAAGAAGGATGGCCTGGCGGTGTTGTTGGAAGAATTGGTGGCTGCTGTCCCCCAGGTGCCATGGATCCGACTGATGTACACTTACCCGGCACGGATCACCGATCAATTGATCGAGACGATGGCCCGACACCCACAGATTTTGCCCTACCTCGACCTCCCCTTGCAACATGCCCACCTGGCAGTGCTCCGTCGTATGCGCCGCCCGGCCAATGTAGAAGCCGTCATCCAGGTGATCGAGCGACTGCGTCAAGCGATGCCGGAGATTGCGATCCGGACAACCTTCCTGGTCGGGTTCCCCGGCGAGACCGAGAAGGAATTCCAAACGTTGCTCCAATTCGTAGAGACGATGGCCTTCGACCGGGTCGGCGTTTTCACCTATTCCCACGAGGCGGGGACCCCCGCCGCCGTTATGGGAATGGAAGATGACGTTCCCCTGGATGTCAAGGAAGATCGGCGGAAGCGGCTGATGGCGATCCAGCAATCCATCTCTTTGGAAAAGAACCGGGCACTGGTCGGTCGGAAGATGGACGTCCTGATCGAAGGATATGCCGAGGGGATCAGTGTGGGACGTTCCTACCGGGACGCGCCAGAGATTGATGGCCTGGTGTTGGTTGAGGCGCAGCAACCGCTGGGGGCCATCGTACCGGTGCGCATCACGACGGCCCTGGAATACGATTTGGTGGGACGCCCTGCAAGATAACACAACCAGATGGAATGCAATTTAGGAAGCCGGTGAACCTATGCAGGAACCGGTGATTCGTATCGCTCACGGAGCAGGCGGCCAGATGATGAACGATCTGATCCGCGACACATTTACCCCCCACATTACTACTCAGGCCGACGGTTGAAACCGCGCCTGGGGAGCTAAAGCTGCCTGTCTACCTGCGTGGACAGGCACGCCCACGCGGGTGGACGCTTGGTTGCCAGCCCTCCATATGACGGTTTCCCAGGCAGCGACTGGACAAACCGCCCACTTGTGGCATAATCCAGCTGGACC
>CAZXVB010000447.1:0-2185 GCA_964643875.1 uncultured Anaerolineales bacterium
TTTAGCGATTGAAATCGCCTCTGGAGGGCTGGCAGCCAAGCGTCCACCTGCGTGGACGCGCCTGTCCACGCAGGTGGACAGCCAGCTCTAGCTCCTCAGGCGCGGTTTCAACCGCCAGCCTGATAGTAACCGCCAAGTTATAAACGAAAATCCCCGCTCTTGGCCGACGCAGAAACTGCGGCAAATTCAACCTGCGGGAGGCTCGTCCCTACCCCTCGAATCCGTGTAGAGCCAATTTTTATGCAAGTGATTCATCACATCAGGAGGTGTGAAGCGAAGATATGACGATGCTCATTCAGAATCAGATTGCGAAACTCATTGCCGCCGGCTTGAAGACAGCCCAGGATCAGGGGGATTTACCATCTTTCTCGATCCCGGAGGTGGTAGTGGAGCGCTCACGTCAACCAAACCATGGCGACTATGGCTCGCCGGTTTGCCTCCGGTTGGCGTCGGTCGCTCGGAAGCCTCCCCGCGAAATCGCCGCTCAGGTCGTGACTCATATTCCTCCCTCACCGATGGTCAGCCAGGTCGAAGTAGCCGGGCCGGGATACATTAACTTCTTCCTCGACCCGATCTGGTTGGCGAACCAGGTACAGGTGATTTTGAAGGCCGGGGAGACCTTTGGTGCTTTGACAATAGGCGAGGGCCAACGAGTGCAAGTCGAATTCGTCAGTGCTAACCCCACCGGCCCAATTACCGTTGCTTCGGCCCGCAATGCAGTGATCGGCGATACACTTTCCAACATTCTGCAGGCGGCTGGCTTTGTAGTGGAGCGCGAGTACTACGTCAACGATGCCGGCTCCCAGGTGCGCAAGTTTGGGGAAAGTTTGTATGTTCGCTATGCTCAAACGCTGGGGCGAGACGAACCGTTCCCGGAAGATGGTTACCGGGGTGACTATGTCATCGAGATAGGGCGGCAGATCGCCGATGAATTCGGCGACCGTTATCTGCACATGCCACGCCGGGAGGCAGTCCAGGCCCTGGGAGAGATTGGGATGACCCGCATCATCGAGCAGATTCGCCACGACCTGGCAGATCTAAACGTTACGTTTGACACCTGGTTTCATGAGCGGAGCTTGTACGCCTCGGGCCTGTTCGATCGTTTGTTGGCCCGGTTGCGCGCAGATGGGTATATCGTTGAGCACGATGGGGCAGTTTGGTTCCGTACGCCGGACCTGGATGCGGACGCGGTAGTGATTCGTTCTCCTAATGTCGTCCCGGAACCGAGTGAGCGCCCCACGTATTTTGCTTCCGACATTGCCTATGCGTGGAACAAACTGGTGGAGCGGAAGTTTGACCGGGCGATCTACGTGTGGGGGGCTGACCACCATGGCGATGTTCCCCGCGTCAAGGCGGCTGCCAAGGCGCTAGGGTTGGACCCCCAACGTTTGGTGATCATTCTGTACCAGATGGTCAACCTCAAACGGGGCGGCGAGGATGTGCGTATGTCGAAGCGCGCAGGGGAGTTCGTCACATTACGGGAGCTGCTCAATGAGGTGGGGCCGGACCCGATTCGATTCATGTTGCTCACCTGTACGACGGATGCCACGATTGATTTCGACCTGGATCTGGCGGTGGAACAGTCGGACAAGAACCCGGTCTATTACGTCCAGTATGCCCACGCGCGGATCGCCAGCATTCTACGCTATGCCCAGGAACTGGGGTGGGAGATCCCCACCGAGGGCGATCTCTCGTTGTTGACCCATGAAAGTGAGCAGGCATTGATCCGCAAAATGTGGGGATTGCCGGAGATACTGTCGTTAGCGGCCCATCAGCTCGCGCCCCATCATCTCACCTTCTACGCGCGGGAGTTGGCGGCGCTTTTCCACGCTTTTTATCGAGATTGCCGGGTGGTGGACGCCGATGCGCCTGATCAGACCCGAGCCCGACTGATGTTGATTCAAGCGACCCGCATCGTCCTGGCCCGCACACTCCATTTGATGGGTATGACGGCCCCAGAGCGGATGTAATTTCGTTTCATTACCCGACACGCTTTTTCTGGGACGCAGATTAACGCAGAAAAACACGGATTTTCTTTGGTTTTCGGCGCGAAGCGATACGAATCCGGTCAAATCAGCGTCAATCTGCGGTGGATCTGCGTCATCTGCGTTCAGATGTCAGGTAGTGAGTAATTTGGGTGTGTTTCAACTGAGTTGGAGACCCTCCCGCAGGTTGAACTCAAAGG
>CAZXVB010000448.1:0-2182 GCA_964643875.1 uncultured Anaerolineales bacterium
TCGGTCCGTGATCCCCCCAGAGGTTAGAGAGATTAGGAACATTCGCTGCAACTACTCAGGCTACTTCTGTTGGCGATTGAAATCGCCTCTGGAGGGCTGGCAGCCAAGCGTCCACCTGCGTGGTCGCGCCTGTCCACGCAGGTAGACAGCCAGCTTTAGCTCCTCAGGCGCGGTTTCAACCGTCGGCCTGAGCAGTAACGCTTATTCTAACAAACTACGCAAAAGTCCAATGCTTTCTTCGATCTGGTCGTTCACCAGACCGGTCGCCAACCCACCGCCGGGGATGTCGTACTCAATACTTAGGGTAACAATCGTTTTATCTCCGCGATCGGCAAAGGCGAATGTCCACGTACTGGGCACCGGCCGGGTTTTAATCTCTACTCGCCGGTTCGGGATCAACTTGGTGATCTCGCCTTCCCCTTTGAGAGCTGGCAAAGACCCTAATTTGAATTCCCAATTGTAGGTCGTGCCCATACCATTGCCAGAGATATTGTCTACACTGGTAATGGGAATAATCCACTGAGGCCAGGTAGTAATGTCCGTGACCAAGTTGAATGTTTTTTCCACTGGTGCATGGAACTCGGCGCTTTTTTCGACTTTAGACATTTTTACCCCCTTCAATACAATTGTCGGTGGCACCACAAGGGGATGTAGCCTACATAGACATGTGTTCAGCACGTCCGTTGGACCATCTTCCCCATCCCGCCCAGGCGCTTTCTGCATAGGGGAAAGTCACCGGGTTCTGGATGCCTATCGTTCTACTTCAAGCGTCGGCATGATACTCGTTTTGGAGAAATTCGTCAACCTGCCCACGTGGCCACCATGGCCAAGAGGTCAGGCTGAGTATATCGTTTGGTACAGATCAGGCCGGTTTGGCCTCCCCTCGTGTTACCCCCAGCATGCACAGAATCGCCAACAGGAAAAATATCGGCGTTGACAGGAAAATCAGGTTGTAGTCGCTGTGGCCCCATTCCACGATGTACCCGTTGATGGATGGACCGGCCACGGCTGCCAATTGGGAAGCAATGTAATACAGGCCGGTGTACGTCCCAATGTCGGCGTCGGAGACCGCTGTGTCCACCACCATCGGGAGAGAATTGATGTTCACCAACGCCCAGCCCATTCCACCGATGGCCAGAATGGGCCACACCAATGTTGCGCTGCGCAGGAAAAAGTTGATGATCAGCAATGTGCCGAAAATCATCAACCCAGTGATGATCGTCCGACGCCGCCCCAGGCGGGCCCCAATGAACCCGGCTGGGATGGCAAACGCCAGGAACGCCAAAGAGGCAACACCCATTAAAAGAGGCGCTCGGCCGGTGGACATCCCCAACTCGCTGACAGCATAGGAGGAAAGAAACGTCTCCACCGCGTTATATCCGACGAACCAACAAAAGATAGCTCCCATCAGAAATGCCAGGCTGCGCCGCACTTCCAGAGGGACCCGCCGGATTCCACGCAAAGCGCCCAATCCCTCCTCCTTTCTAGCAGCGGACTCAAGTTCCTCCGGTTCGCGGATGAAGAGAAACAACATCAGCACGGCCCCGCCCATCAACACACCACCGAAAACGAAGGGCACCATTCGTCCCATGCTATACAAGAACCCGCTGCCTAGCGTAGCGACCAACGTCCCCAGCCCACCCATCAGGTTGATCACGCCGTTAGCCTGTGAACGCAATGGACTGGGAGTCAGGTCCGGCATCAAAGCAATCACTGGCGTACGAAAACCGGCCATTGCCAGCAAAAAGACCCCTATGGCGATGGCAAACAAGGCCAACGGCGTGCCCAGGCGATCCACCTGGCCGTTCAACTCCGGCGGGATCATCTGCACAGCCACCGGGATCAGTATGAAGGCCACAATCGCCAGAGGCGCTAACACCAGGATGAAGGGCATCCGCCGCCCGAAGCGGGTCCACACCCGGTCGGACCATACGCCAATGATCGGCAGCAGGAAAAAGGCCGCCACGTTATCCAACGTCATAATCACTCCCGTCAATCCAGCCCCCAACCCGAATCCACGCTCACCCTGGGCCTCGAAGACCGGACTACCGGCCTGGAGATAGATCGGCACATAGGCATTGTAGAGCGTCCATAGCACGCTGATACCGAAGAAACCGAATCCGATCAAGAATGTCTTTTTGTAGTCCAGTTTGGGCATATTTATCTTCTCCTTTTGAGTTTC
>CAZXVB010000449.1:0-2182 GCA_964643875.1 uncultured Anaerolineales bacterium
ATGGCAACCTGCGGGAGGGTGGCCCACTTTCCAACTGAAATGAAACGCACCCATTAATTAGGGATCCATTCTACAGGAGGTGGATATGTCTGCACACAAAAACACGCAAGATGAGTATCTGCATCGCTTGCGACACTCTGTATCGCATGTGATGGCTCAAGCAGTATTGGAAAAATTCCCGGAGGGAAAAATAGCCATTGGGCCGGCCATCGAGGATGGTTTCTACTATGATTTCGATCTCCCCCGTCCACTCACACCGGAAGACCTGGAGGAAATCGAGCAACGCATGCGGGAGATCGTGGCCGAGGAACACAACTTCGTCTATCAGGAGATTGACGAACAGGAGGCCCATCGTCTGTTCGCCAATCAGCCATACAAGTTGGAACTGGTGGAAGGGATTCTTTCCGCCGGGACCGATGAGTACGGCGAACCGCTGGATGCCCCGCCGGTGCTCTCGATCTATCGGAGCGGACCGTTCGTGGACCTATGCCGTGGGCCGCATGTGGCCAATACGCGGGAGATCAACCCCAAAGCGTTCAAGCTGCTGAGCATTGCCGGCGCATATTGGCGCGGCGACGAGCGTCGGCCGATGCTCCAACGTATCTACGGCACGGCATGGCTCACGGAGGATGACCTGCAATCCTACCTGGCCTGGCGTGCCGAGGTCGAGAAACGAGACCATCGTCGCCTGATCAGGGAGCTGGACTTGCTCAGCTTCCACCCCGAGGAAGGCGGCCCTGGCCTAGCATACTGGCATCCCAAAGGGGGTCGCATTCGGGTGTTGATCGAAGATTACTGGCGACAACGACACTATGAAGGAGGATACGAGATCGTCTTCACCCCCCACATCGGTCGGGCACAATTGTGGGAGACATCGGGACACCTCGACTTCTACAAGGAGGGAATGTATGCACCGATGGACGTGGATGGACAGGATTACTACATCAAACCGATGAATTGCCCATTCCATATTATGATCTACAAATCCCACACACGTTCCTATCGAGATCTACCGTTGCGGTGGGCGGAGCTGGGGACGGTCTATCGGTACGAGCGGAGCGGTGTGCTCCATGGATTGCTGCGGGTGCGGGGATTCACGCAGGACGACGCCCACATCTTTTGCACACCAGAGCAGATCGAAAACGAAATCTTGCGGGTGTTGGATTTCAGCCTGGACTTGTTGCGGGGCTTCGGGTTCGAAGAGTTCAAGATCGAGTTGAGCGTGCGGGACCCCAACCATCCGGAGAAGTACGCCGGGGCCAACGCAATGTGGGAACAGGCGGAACAATCGCTCGTCCGGGCGTTGGAAGCCCGCGACCTGCCATACGTCCGAATGGAAGGGGAGGCTGTTTTCTACGGCCCCAAGATCGACATCAAGATCACAGATGCGCTAGGGCGAGCGTGGCAGTGTACCACCATCCAATTCGACTTCAACTTGCCGGAGCGCTTCGATATGGTGTACATCGGGGAGGACGGGGAGGAACATCGCCCTTATATGGTTCATCGAGCCTTGTTAGGCAGCCTGGAACGGTTCTTCGGCGTGCTGACCGAACACTATGCCGGTGCTTTTCCCGTCTGGTTGAGTCCGTTACAAGTCATGTTGATCCCCATTACCGACCGACACGTCGCCTACGCTCATGATGTGGCCCAACGGTTGCGGGAGGCGGGATTACGGGTGGAGGTGAACGATTCCAACGACCGGATGCGGGCGAAGATCCGCAAGGCGCAACTGGAGAAGGTCCCGTATATGCTCATCATCGGTGACCGGGAAGTCGAGGCCGGGCAGGTCAACCTACGTTTGCGGGACGAGAGTGTGCCCGGTGCGATGTCCGTCGAGGAATTCATCTCTCTGGCGCAGGAGGCCGTGGAGAGCAAACGTCCATTGTGAAAGAAAAACAGAAAGAAAAACAGTAACTGCTCAGTTCACTACCCAACATATTGATCGGTAACCCTCCCGCAGGTTTAAAATGAACCTGCGGGAGGGTTAATAGACTGCTCAGGCTACTTCTTTAGCGATTGAAGTCGCCTCTAGAGGGCTCCTGAGAAACGGCCGGGCACCCCCTCAGTTCGGCAAGGTCTCTGACCGCAGCCGGGGGCTTCGGTCGGAGACCTCGCCCAACCAGGCGTCGCCGGGCCGTTTCGCCGGTGGGGGAATACCCCGCCGGGTAGGGGGTGTTCCTGA
>CAZXVB010000450.1:0-2162 GCA_964643875.1 uncultured Anaerolineales bacterium
CTTACCCCACGAATCCACGTTGACCCACATAACATACATATGGAGAGGAAAATGACAGATCATAATTCAAATTGGTTTCGAGGAATCGTGATTGTCCTGGCGTTAGGGACGGCGTTGGGGTGCGGCTTTCCGTCCATTGAGTCTATGGTGCTGGCAACGCCTACCCCAGCCACAGTACCGACGCCCACCACGGCTCCTCCGGTGATCTCCGCTACACCGGAAGCAGAAGAGGCAGCCAATGCCTTGGAGGCACAAGTCGTGGCTGTGTATGACCTAACCCATCAAGCCGTAGTCAACATCAGTACCATCAGCTACGCCTACGACTTCTTTTTCCGTCCGGTGCCTCAGGAAGGTACCGGCTCCGGCTTTTTCTACGATAGCGAAGGCCACATTGTGACCAACTATCACGTAGTGGAAGGGGCAGAGGAGGTGACCGTCACGTTGGCCGATGGCCGGACATACCCCGCCACGGTAGTGGGAGTAGACCCGACCAATGACCTGGCCGTCATCCAGATCGAGCCGGAAGCGGGAGAGACCCTGCCGGAGCCCATTCCACTGGCGGATTCGGACAATTTGCAGGTAGGGGAATTTGTCATAGCCATTGGCAATCCCTTTGGACAGACCGGGACGCTGACCATCGGGGTGATCAGCGCGTTGGGGCGCATCATCGAAAGCCCCGACGGTCGCTTCATCGGAGAGGCGATTCAGACCGACGCCGCCATCAATCCGGGCAACTCCGGTGGTCCCCTCCTTGACTTGCAGGGTCGCCTGATCGGCGTCAACTCCCAGATCATCAGCCCCAGCAAAGCCTCGGCCGGGATCGGATTCGCCGTGCCCTCCAACACGGTGCGGCGCGTCGTTCCTCAGTTGATCGCTCATGGACGCTATCCACACCCCTGGATGGGGATAGACCCACTGGCGTTGACGCCAGAGCTAGCCGAAGCGTTCCGCAAGGCCGGTTGGGATGCACCGGTGGATCACGGTTTGCTGGTCATGCAAGTGGCCGATGGCGGGCCAGCGGATCGGGCCGGCATCCGTGGGGGCGATCGCATCCTACGGATGGGTAGTTATCGGATTCCGGTTGGCGGGGACATCATCACCGCCATTGATGGGGAAGCGATGACTAACTACAAGGTGCTGGTAGCTTATCTGGAAACGTACACCGAAGTTGGGCAAACAGTCAAAGTCACATTCATCCGCAATGGCAAGGAACAAACCGTTTCCTTGACGCTGGCCGAACGCCCTCAGTGAGTCTCACTACCCGACATTATTGACCCTCCCGCAGGTTCGGATGCGGTTTGGGGGCATTTTGTGCCCTGATGTGGGGCTATACATGTGCAACTGACGTAATTTCAAACCTGCGGGAGGGTTACCGATCAATATGTCTGGTAGTGAACAGTGAGTGAACTCTGCTTGCTTCAGCAAAACTTGAGGAGAAAGCACGGTTGACCAACGAAACCAACGCATCCAGGCTTTACAAATCCACCAACCTGTTGTAAAATTATGCTCCCAAATGTTGGGGGGCAAGTTTGATATGGCACCAGCAAAACAGTCATATAAGATGCCCTTATTTCGTCAACCTGATTATGGAGGGAAAGATTGGCTAATTCAAAATCTGCACTCAAACGTCTCCGCAGCGCTGAACGGCGATGGCTACGCAATCGGATGTACATCGGACGAGCACGGACCACGGTGAAAAAAGCCCGCCACCTGATCGCGCATGGCAGGCTGGATGAAGCCCAGGTGGCCGTACGGGAGGCCGTGGTCGCCCTGGATAAGGCAGCCGAGAAGGGTATCATTCACAAGAACAATGCAGCCCGGCGTAAATCCCGTCTGATGCGGCAGCTCAATCAAGCTCAGGCACAAGCAAGCCGACAAACGACTTGATTTCATTATCGTCTTGCCTCGTTGTCTCCTATCTTTGACTCATTGCCAATATGGATAGTCATATGCAAGGAGAAACCAGAATCACAAAGCACCGTTGTATTTGCAACGGTGCTTTGTGTGCTTCGCCTGCTGGTCAGCCCACCCTCTAGGGTGTTGTAGGCCGCGTCGCGGGTACAAACCATCATTAAGACTGGACCCTGGCAAATTTATCCAGGACGCGGATGAACGCTGATTTTCGCAGATAAGCATTAAATATCTTAAGAAATCTGCGTGCG
>CAZXVB010000451.1:0-2138 GCA_964643875.1 uncultured Anaerolineales bacterium
ATCGGGCGGCATCCGGTGCGTAACGCAAAGTGTCAACCAATGATGAACCATCCCGTATTAACACGAGAGAAATCATAAGGGAGAGATTCTAATGACTACAGTAGATGCACGGGGGTTTTCCTGTCCACAACCGGTGCTCCTGACCCGCCAGGCAATCGTCGAGGGAAATTTCCCCATCGAAGTGTGGGTCGAGACCGTCACTTCACGGGAAAATGTCAAGCGGGCGGCCGAAAAGGCCGGTTGTCAGGTACACATCGAGACAGTAGGAGACGAGTTTAAACTGATCTTGACCCGGTGAAAGCGAGGGAAAAGAATGATCTACCTCGACAACGCGGCGACTTCCTGGCCCAAGCCACCCGGCGTAGCCGAAGCGATGCTCCACTTTTTGCAGCACATCGGGGCCAATCCAGGGCGCTCCGCTCACCGACAGGCGATTGCCGCCGGTCGCGTCGTCTACGAAGCCCGTGAAGCCGTCGCCCAGCTCTTCAACGCTCCCGATCCCTTGCACGTCGTCTTTGGGGCTAACGTGACCGAGGCGCTCAACCTGGCATTGTACGGCTATCTGCGACCGGGAGACCACGTCATCACCAGCAGTATGGAGCACAACTCGGTGATGCGTCCCCTCCGCGCACTGGAGCACACCGGCGTCCAACTGACGGTGGTTTCCTGCACACCGGAAGGATTCCTCGATCCCGCCGACGTGGAAGTGGCCATCCGTCCCAACACAGTCTTGATCGCCCTCAATCAGGCCTCCAACGTCGTGGGGACGCTGCTCCCGGTTGCGGAAGTGGCTGCCATTGCCCGCCACCACGGCCTGATCCTGTTAGTGGATGCGGCCCAGACGGGCGGGGCATATCCGGTGAATATGCAAGCTGACGGGATCGATCTGCTGGCCTTTACCGGTCACAAATCCCTCTATGGCCCAATGGGAACGGGGGGGCTGATCATCGGAGAACGGGTGGACATAGAACGACTGAAGCCCATCAAACGAGGGGGCACCGGCAGCCGATCCGAACAGGAAGAACAACCCGACTTCCTGCCGGATATGTGTGAGAGCGGCACGCCCAACGCCGTGGGGCTGGCGGGATTGACCGCCGGCATCAAGTGGGTGATCGCACAGGGCGTAGACACAATCCGCGCCCACGAGGTCGCCTTGACCCGTCAATTGATCGCCGGTCTGCAAGCCATCCCCGGCGTCACCGTCTACGGCGGCCAAGAGGCAGACAGACAAACCGCCACCGTATCGTTCAACATCACCGACAAGTCCCCGGCAGAAGTTGGCCTCCGTCTGGACAAGGAACACAACGTTATGTGCCGGGTGGGGTTGCACTGTGCGCCGGCCGCCCACAAGACCATCGGTACGTTCCCGGTCGGCACCGTCCGCTTTGGGATGGCAGCCCTCAGCACCTCAAAGGAGGTGCAAACGGCACTGGCTGCCGTCCGGGTGCTGGCAGAGGAGTAGACGATCCCTCGAACCTGCAGGAGGGTATCAATCCCGGTGAACTCAATGAGCGATACCTATACCGTCATTCTGGTTTATTCGACCGGTCATGCACTCCGCGCCGAAAAAGTGCTCAAGCAAGCCAACATTGTCTGCGATCTAATCCCCGTCCCGCGCCACCTCAGTTCCGACTGCGGCATCTGTGTACGCGTTTCCGTTACTGACCGTTCCGCTGCTCTGGCAGCCCTGGCGGCCAGCGGGGTCGGGGTCATCGCGGTCCATGACACTGTCTAGAAAATAAACCGGAGCCGGCATCGGAATAGGGGTTCCGGCGCTATGGCCCGCGAATCCCTATTCACGGGCGCAATTCATAGCGACTGCCTAGCAACGAAAAACGCCCCGCCAATCGGCGGAGCGATGGTTATATGCCGTCCCATCGTGGAGGCGGATCGTGCTTCTATTTTTAGTGGCGACGGGCAGATTTGAACTGCCAACCAAGGGCTTATGAGTCCCCTGCTCTGCCATTGAGCTACGTCGCCCAACAGGCCCCAAAGCCGCGTGCCATTATATCGAATATTACCCGATTGTCAAGTAACGTTCCACAGAAGAGTTGGGCATTGGCAATAGAAGTTGGGTCAACGGGGATTCGTGGGGTAAGCCAGCCTCCCGCAGGTTCATACAGGCTTGGCCGCCGCAG
>CAZXVB010000452.1:0-2133 GCA_964643875.1 uncultured Anaerolineales bacterium
ATCGCCTTTGAGTTCAACCTGCGGGAGGGTCTCCAACTCAGTTGAAACACACTCAAATAAGGTTATCAAGACGTGGAGGTGCTTTGAAGGACAACCATACAATAATCCGACTGGGCATTAGTGCTTGCCTGTTGGGGAAAAAAGTACGCTATGACGGCGGTCACAAACTGGATCGTTTCCTGATCCATGCCCTGGGCCGGCACGTCGAGTGGGTACCGATTTGTCCAGAAACGGGAACCGGTATGCCGATTCCCCGCGAAGCGCTCTATCTGGTCGGCGATCCCGAAAGTCCGCGTCTGGTGACTATCCAAACAAAACGGGATTACACGGACCAGATGCGAGCCTGGGCGAAAAAACGACTGGACGAATTGGCCACTGTGGGGCTGCACGGTTTCATCTTTAAAAGCAAGTCGCCTAGCTGTGGCCTACACCAGGTCCCCGTCCACACCGAAACGGGGAGACCGATCGGCGTCAGCAGCGGCATCTTTGTCCGTGAAGTGATGCGCCGTTTTCCACTGTTGCCACTCGAAGAAGATCGTTACCTGCACGATATGCTCCGCTGGGAAAATTTCATCGAGCGCGTCCTTGCCTATCGCCACCGGGCCTCCTCCGCGGGCCGAGAATCCGACTGAAAAAAGGTGTGGTTAAAATCTGTGGGAGGCTTACTTGTGTTTAGGCTAAATTGAAAGGCAGAACCCGATGACGAAATGTGTACGGAGTAGTGAAGCCACCAACTACAGCATGGATCGAACGCTCGACCTGGCAAACAACAGATGGGCGATTGTGCTGATGAATCTGTTGGCTGTAGTGGGCCTGTTCGCCTTCAGTTGGATCGCCCTATGGGTGTTGTGGAAACTGCGGCCGGATGCCTGGACGGTGGTATGTACAGCAATGGCCTGGCTTGTCTATCGAGGAATTTGGGCTGATTTGTTGACCATCATCCTGTTGTACGTTGTGATGATCGTCTTCCACGAAGCGATCCATGGCGCGGGGTTCTGGCTTTTCACCCGCGAGCGCCCCCACTTTGGGTTGCATCTGCCGTCGGCGGCGTATGCGGCCGCTCCTGATTGGCTACTGCCCCGTCGCCAACATCTGATCGTTGGGCTGGCTCCTTTCACGGTCATCACCGTCGGTGGCTTGATCCTGCTGCCCTACCTGCCGCCCATATTGGCTGCAGGGGCGTTGTTCATCGTGGTGATCAATGCCACCGGTTCGGTGGGAGACCTGTTGATGGTCGTCTGGCTGTTGAGGCAACCCAGGGACGTTCTGGTACAGGACACCGGCTCTGCTATCACGACATACCGTCCCCGGTGAGGAGTAGAAGGAAAACATATACTATGCCAACAGAAAAGCACCAAGTGTCCGAAATGTGCTCAACTGCAATGGAAGCCGCCCGGCAAGCTGGGCAAACAATCGCGAGCCACTACCTGACGGATCACGAGATTACGTTTAAGGGGTACCGGGACATCGTCACGGAGGCGGATATAGCCGCGGAAGAGATCGTGTTGGGGATGATCCGGGACCGCTTTCCCCATCACGCGATCCTCTCGGAGGAGGCCGGTGAGACCAATGGAGATGAGATACATAACGACTATATGTGGATAGTGGATCCGCTGGACGGCACGAGCAACTATGCACATCGCATACCGCTATTTTCGGTCTCTATCGGGGTGGTGGATGCCGGCGGGCCGCTGCTGGGTGTGGTTTACGATCCGCTGCGTGACCAGATGTTTGTGGCTCAGCGGGACAAGGGGGCGTGGATAAACAGCCGGCCTATGGGGGTCAGCCCCGTGGCCCGCCTGGTGCATGCTGTGGTGGGATTGGATTGGGCCAGGGATGACACTGTACGGCGGGCGGTCCTGATGCGCTTGCTTCGGCTTGCACCGCGAGTTGGCACCGTCCGCTTGTTGGGTTCGGCGGCATTGGGGCTGGCCTACGTCGCAGCCGGCTGGCTGGACGCCTACTTCCACCCGGCGTTGGGACCGTGGGATGTCGCTGCCGGTACACTGCTGGTGACAGAATCAGGAGGTCGCTGCACGACTATGGACGGTGCTCCCTATCACATCCGTTTGAACGATTGTCTGGCGACCAACGGTTCACTACACAAGGCACTGTTGGCGTTGATTCGTTGAT
>CAZXVB010000453.1:0-2132 GCA_964643875.1 uncultured Anaerolineales bacterium
CAACCTGCGGGAGGGTTGCCCACTTTCCAACTGAAATGAAACGCACCCAAAAGATACGTGCGTCGCACGTCCTACGAACCGTTTTCGGAGAGAGATGAACGCGCAGGGCACATCGGTATCGGTACAGAGAGGCATTCGCCCCTACGTGGGGGTGGGGGTGGGGGTGTTCACGGCTTCCACTGCGGCCATACTCATCCGGTTGGCCCAAGGGGCGGGCGCCCATTCACTGGTCATCGCTGCCTGGCGACTCTTCTTCGCCACGTTGATCCTGGCGCCGATCGTGGGGTTCAAGTGTCGGGACGATCTGCGTGCCCTGACCCGTCGTGAGGTCATCGCTTTATTCGTCTCCGGTGTATTCCTGGCTATCCATTTCGCTTCCTGGATTACATCGCTGGCCTACACGTCGGTCGCAGTGTCCGTTGTGCTGGTCTCCACCTATCCCATCTTCGTCGGGCTGGTGTCCCAGTGGCTGTTTCGGGAGAAACCCTCCCGGCAGATGGTCGCCGCGATGGTTGTCACGTTGGCCGGCAGCATCGTTATTGGTCTGGGGGATTGGGGAAAAGGGACGCATCGGCTGTGGGGGGATGTGTTGGCGTTGATCGGGGCCGGGGCGGGAGCCGGTTACTTCCTGATAGGTCGCCGAATGCGGGCGCGGCTTCCTTTACTGGTGTATGTATTTCCCGTCTACGGCACGGCGGCCGTTACATTGATGATATGGATGTTGATTTCTGTCTCCTCTCCGACTCCACAGGATCCCCAGGCGTGGATATGGATATTTTTGATGACCCTGGGGCCGCAACTATTGGGACACTCGTCGCTGAACTGGGCCTTACGGTACCTTTCAGCCACATATGTCACTCTGGCGACGTTGTTGGAACCAATTGGATCGGCATTGCTGGCCTGGTGGGTCCTGGGGGAGATCCCCTCGATATGGGCTATCTTCGGCGGTGGTGTGACGCTGGCCGGCGTGGCCATCGCTTCGTGGGCGGAACAACAGGCCGCCGATGCTTCATAGCAGAACGGAGCAGAGTGTTGCTCTCTCTTGATCGGTCGAGTAGATGCTGAGTATACTCATCACTGCGTTTCGTGAAGCCGCGACTGTGGGGCGGGCTATTGAGGCCTTCCTGCCGCAGTTGCCCGCAGATGGCGAGATCCTGGTTGTTAGTCCGGACCCGGAGACGACCGCTGTCGTGGATAGTTACGCGGCTCGCTACCCAATGGTGCACCACGTAGCCGATCCGCAGAGGGGCAAACCGATAGCGCTGAACATCGGTCTGCAAGCTGCCCGTGGGGACATCATCGTACTGAGCGATGGGGATGTCTTTGTGGAAAAGGAGGCCGTCCAGTACCTGGTTGCCCCGTTCGAGGATCCGCAGGTCGGGGCCGTCAGTGGTCACCCCATTAGTCTCAACCCCACGAATACCATTCTGGGGTATTGGGCCTATCTGTTGACCGAGGGTATTCACCAGGTCCGATTGAAACGCGACCGGGCCGGCGATTTCCTGGTTTGTTCCGGCTACCTGTTTGCCGTCCGCTCCGACCTTATTTCATCCATCCCGGAGGATGCCCTGGCGGAAGACGCCGTCATCTCACATCGGATTGCCCAGCAGGGGTATCGCGTGCGTTACGCCCCGGAAGCGCAGGTATTCGTTAAGTACCCCACGACGTATCGGGATTGGCGGCGGCAGAAGGTACGTTCTACCGGTGGATATGCCCAGGAATACATCCGTACCTCTCCTGTGCGGATGCGTTCCGCTTGGCTAGAGCTTCTGTACGGCGTTCAACTGGCTTTACGCTACCCGCGTCACCCTCGCGAGTTCTTCTGGACTGGCTTGCTGTTCATTGCCCGATTGCACCTGTGGTTGTTGGTCTTTCTTAACGTGCGCTTGTTGCGGCGTCCTTTCCATCGTATGTGGCAGCGGGTCGAAACTACGAAGCGGTTTTAGTCGTAATAGGGTCAACAACAGTTACTAGCCTTTCTTTACCACTTGTTCCCCCCTGGAGGCAACTGCGGATGAGGAGCTAAAGCTGCCTGTCCACGCAGGTGGATAGCCGGACGAAGGCCCCCACAGGCGCAGTTTCAACCGTCGGCCTGAACTCACTACCCGACATTTTGACCCTCCCGCAGGTTC
>CAZXVB010000454.1:0-2118 GCA_964643875.1 uncultured Anaerolineales bacterium
CTCAGGGCGGCGTAATCGAACCCGTGGGGTTCGCAGAACTTTTGACGGGCAAAGATGACCCCTTCTGCTGCTCGCTCGGTAACTCGTTTCAACAAATGATCGGCGCGGGAACGCCGGGGATGGTATTTGGTGGGCGTAGGCAGGCGAGCCAACAGCCGAGCAGCCAACGCATCCCAGGGATCGCTCTCCTCGTCGAGCGGTTGGTGTGCGTTAGTGTCGGCAGCCAGATAGTCCTCCCCTAAATCGAACATATCCCCCACTACACAGGCCCCGACTTCTGCTAGAGTCTCGAAGAGCACCGCGTCGCCCAGGGCCGGTCCGACCAGTATGATGCGGGGAGCGTCCGCGGCCGGCCCTCCCTCGGCGCTTTTCCGACGGGCGAGAAACGCCTGAATCCGTGCGCTGTGTATCGGTTTCGCCATCCGATTAGCCGCCTGCACCCATCTGTACAGGTCTGGTGGAGAAAGGTGTGCCGCCTTGGCGTACAAGCGATGCATCCAAAGCCGATGTTGGTCGTAGTGGGAGAGACTGGCGCGCAAATCGTCATCGGTGATGGCATAGCCGATGAGGGCCTCCAAGCGTTGGCGCAGCGATTTCAATTCGGTGGTCAGATATATCCGGGCAGCAGGGCTTTCCAGGCGAAGCGGCATCCCAAAGTGGAACAGGGGAATATGGGGAACACATTGGGGCCACACGTCAGCTAGTCCCTGAGTGGCGTCACAGGTTTTGGCTATAGCGATACCTGCCAGGTGATCCAACTGCCCGGAAAGCGCCTGGTTGAGGGCTGAAGTGACCACCCAGCAAACGAAACTCGGCAGATGGGCGCGGGCATACCCCTGGTCACCGGGAGCGGGGAAAATAAACACGGGTGTAAAACCGG
The DNA here is from genome assembly GCA_964643875.1 of uncultured Anaerolineales bacterium. Taxonomy (GTDB): domain Bacteria; phylum Chloroflexota; class Anaerolineae; order B4-G1; family B4-G1; genus CAZXVB01. Next base: position 881 of record CAZXVB010000454.1, read on the forward strand.
CCGCGTGGAACAGTTCCTCCGGTACATAGGCCGTCAGGAAGCCGATCCGCGGGCCGGAGTGTCCTGTAGTCGCAATATCGAAATCGTCTGTAGCCATAATCGGACCGCCGTTTATCTCCAGGCTGTTTCCCCGGCGATCAATGCCGCTCCGATGGCCCCGGCCAACTGGGCATACATCGGGACGATCAGGGGATGCCCCAGTTTTTCCTCCAGCATTTGGGCGATGCCAGCGTTGCGTGCTACGCCGCCGGTTAACACTACTGCTTCCCGAATCGCTATGCGGCTCACCATCGTCGTTACACGGGCGGCGATTGCCTCGTGGATGCCGGCGATGATCTCATCCTTGGGAACCCCTTTGGCGACGTGGGTTACCACCTCGGATTCGGCGAAGACGGTGCAGGTACTGGAGATTTTGGCTCGACCGGGGGCCGAGAGAGCCATTGTTCCAAAATCCGTCAGGTCCACCTCCAACGCGTGGGCCATGACTTCCAGGAAACGACCGGTGCCGGCTGCACATTTGTCATTCATCACGAAGTCGAGTACTTTTCCACCTTTCCCAACTGAGATGCCTTTGCTATCTTGCCCGCCGATGTCAATCACCGTATGTACATCGGGGCATAAGTAATAGGCTCCCCGTGCGTGGCACGTGATCTCGGTGACGGTGCGGTCTGCACCGGGAACCTGCACGCGCCCGTAACCAGTGCCGACCAATCGTACCACTTCTTCTCGATTGACTCCGGCCTGCGCCAGGGCGTGGTCGAGCACCTGTCGCGCCGCCTGACTGCGATTGTAGCCAGCCTGGATGACGGCTGTCGCGAGAAGTTGTGGCCGGACGTCGGGAGTATCGTTGGTAAGTGTGGAATTACGGGAATGGTGGAAGCGAATGATGGCGGCCTTGGCCGTAATTGCGCCTACATCTACGCCTGCAGTGACCATACTGCATATGGTACGTGAATCGGGAGAGATGTCAAGTAGCGATTGCTTTTGCTTCTATGCGGAGCAGAGGGTCAGATACATGGTTGATCTCAGTGGGCATCTTCTCGGAAAGGTGCCTGGGAGGGCTGAATGTGTTTGTTCACCTCAGGTAGTCGTCAATCTGCGTGGTCGTTATAACTTGCGAGGATATGGATTTGTGGTAGAATAGCAGCAAGCAAGTTGAATTCACATCCAAGGGCCAGTGCTCTTGTATTTGCAGGCCGGTGTAGCTCAGTCGGTAGAGCAACTGACTTGTAATCAGT
>CAZXVB010000455.1:0-2112 GCA_964643875.1 uncultured Anaerolineales bacterium
GAAATTATAATCCATTTCCGGGAAAACTACCAACATACCCTACAAGGCCGCCAACGAATAGGGCAGAGAATACAAATGGCCCCAATTTGTAGTCGCTCCTCTTAACCAAAAGACGCCCCACATTCGCAGGGCGTCATCCATCCAGGCAGAAGACAACGGTATGTTCACCCGCTCTCCATCACTCGATCCACACGTCCCCAGATCCTTGTTCAATCCGCAACAAGACACCATCCCCGGCCTCATCGAAGCCATCTGTCTCCCAAATGCCGTCATCGTCGGGCTGCCCTTCGACCAGACGCAAACGCTGATCCACGTGGAACGAACCGCTGCCGGCCTCTCGTACCACACGCGCTTCCATTCCATCGGGCAAGACGATCCGCAAGGGGCCAGACCCACCTTCGATCCGGCCATCCAATCCCCCCTGAGCCGGTAGGGTCAGTGTCACCGACCCAGAACCCGCGTCCAGAAACAGATCAACGACTTGAAGACCCGCAAGATCAAGTTCGTATACGCCGGACCCGGTATCCATCGAAAGGGCCAACGGGAGGTGGGGAGTAAGCCGTACATCCCACCGATAATCCTCTCGCCCCCACCGCGGGAATTGCACCCAGGCGCCGGATGCATAATGATCCAGAGTAATCTCTACATACTCCTTGTGGGGATGCACATCGAACATCAACTCCCCTTGATAGGCGATATCGCCCGCGATCAAGCTCTCTGCCGTGTCCAGGGACGTGAGTTTACCCGGCAAACAGCTCCAATCAATCTGCACGTTGGCCCGCGCTACCTCATCTCTCAGAGGATATTCGATATGTCGGAGGTGCATGACCGTCGGTGTGATCAGATGCGAGACGGCCGGCATATTCCCTCCCACAACAACCAAAAGGACCATCCCCACCAGCAGTAACAGGATCAGTCCGGCGTTGATGAGGAAACCAAACAACGAGCGGCGTCCAAATAGCATATCAATGCCCCATGCAATCAACAACACCGGCCAAAACCGTCCCAGCGCATGCCATGATTCCCACGAGATGAATCCCAGGTTACGCAACAAAAGCAATATACCAGCCCCAATGAGCAGCATAGGCCAGAAAATCGAAGGATATCGGCGGCGGGATCGCCTCCGTTCAGATAACGATTGATGATTATCGGACATCGCTCACCTCCCTGAAATCAGTGTTTATCCATGTTCATCCGTGTCCAATCACTTGCAATACATCTAGTGAATATACGTACCCCCCTCCCGTTCGGTTGCAAGCGCCCCCCGGCAGGTCTTGTCTCACTCCTCCCCCGGCGGCGGAACCATCGGATCGTACAAATTTTGAAAACGCATTGGTATCAGCCTTGCCCTCTCAGCAATGAAGAATATATTTTTTTCCGCACAGACTTGGTCGCTGTCAGACAAGGCTGTATAATACCGGTCAACCCTGCCCCTATTGGTTGGACGAGGAGGTATGCTAAATTCTTGGTCAGGCGATAAAGTCTCTGCCTGATCCCCTTTTTCGCTCAATATTATGTCTTGGACTTTGGACAAACCCGGAGAAGTGGTCAGAAACCAGGTTTTTGAACCCTCTGGTAACTACCCAGCCGCTGCTCCCAGCCCCCGTCCCGGGGACGTCCCATGCACAAATAGCCGTTCGAATGAGGCGCTCTCGCTTACACCGCCCTCAGGGACAAGGGCTGAGAGCCTGAAACATCCAACCCTGCGGTGGACTGAGTAGCAACCTGATTTCCTTTGCTTTGTTCAAACTCCAGTAGAAGTGAACGCCAGGTGTAATGATTTGCCGGTGCGTTTCGTCTCCGAGCGGATCGAGGATCGGACTGACCCCAGTGTACAGACAAAGAGATTGGTGGAAATCTACCGCCGTTTCTCGCGGACACAGCAAGCCGGAGTGCGAGAGTGGCTCGGAGAAGCCACCACCCAGCAGTTGTTACAGAGAGTGTACTCGCAGATCAATCCAAGCCTACAAGAGGCGCTGAAGCAGTATGATCTGATACATTATGAGGATGGTCGTTCATAGAGCGCCCGCTGCCGTTCACCCTGATCGTTTGCCTTGATCAACGAATCAACGCCAACAGTGCCTTGTGTAGTGAACCGTTGGTCGCCAGACA
>CAZXVB010000456.1:0-2062 GCA_964643875.1 uncultured Anaerolineales bacterium
GCGAGCCTCCCGTGCCGAAAAGGTGACTGTCACCTGGCCTGCGTTTGAACTCTGAGCCGAAGAAAAGCTCCCACCATTCGCGCCAATGGGCTCCTTCGGCGGCTTGGCTCTCCTCCGGCGGGTGCTTCTCAGACAGAGTAGGCGTTCGGACGGGAACAGGTACCACGGGCGTCTCCCCCGGCTTCACCATTTTCCCCTCCGTCCGAGCCCATTGCTCCACAAACTCGTCGCTTTGCACGTAGTCTTTGTACGCCTTCAGCTCCTCCTGCCTAGATTGCTCCTGCGCTACCTCTTGCTCCAGCCTGGCTTTCTCGCGCTGGAGGCGATAGATAGCTGCCATTCTGCGGCCGAAGTCCACCGCCGTGAAGAGGGCCACGGCGGCCACGATGATGGCTATGAATTGACGGGAGGCTCTTCACCACTCATCTCTATCCCACCACCGATCCCTATCAAGAACCGCCACCAGGACTGATCTCGTACCAGAAGTCCGCTATAAAGCCGCGAGCATCTGGTGTGAACACTTGTTTGACGATTTTGGGAGCGCCGTCTTGGCAACGCCATTCATAGACCGTCTCACGGCCCGTGACAGAGGCCGGAATTACATCGGCGTTTGGTTGTTCCTTGCAGAAATCTATCATTTCGGATGTAGGGGTTCGGCTGGTATTCGCTTTGGCCTTACACGGTATATTGGCACCGATGAAGCAAGCCCAGACCTTGCCATCCATACAGCGCCAGACGGTACCTTTGACAACCCACTCCTTTGGTGCGTCATCGGATATCTCTAGCTTCTTCCTCAGGGCTTTGACGATCGCATCGGGCACTTCAGGGCCGACATACCGCGCATCTGGCGCATCAATCGTGCCAACCGCTGCGCAATAGGCGAAGGGATCGGAGAACCGGTCACCCTCCTTCGCCGGCGGAATGACCACCTCCAGGGTGTAGCTGGCGCTCTCCTGGGGCGTACATATCACGGCGATGTAGTAGTCCTGCGTTGAGGGGAGCGGGCCTTTCCAGGTGGTCGCCTCTGCGTGATCCGAAATCAGAACCGTGCCGTCCGCTCCCCAGATGGCCAAGATAGCGCCTCCCGCCGCACCGCTCGCCGTCGTGGCGGAGAGGTTCACCGTCATCTCCTGGCCAGCCATAGCTCTCAATACATAGTGTTTGATCTCTTGAGGGGCCAACTTGCCCTCTACTTTGGCCGATGTGGCACCCGGCTCGAACTGAATACGTATCGGCTGGAGCTCGGCCTGAGGAGTCGGGGCAGCGGCGGCACCCTGGGCGCAGTTAACCGTTATCGTGTACAGTTTTTGCTCAGGGGACAACTTGCACGCTGAAATCGGCTGGTCTGGCGGGCAATTGGCGTCTTCCGAAGGCTTCCATTCCGCCATCCACAGGCACAGCATATTGTCCTTTCGGTAGCCACCAGCCTCGCCAGTGGGTCCGGCGGCCTCGTACTCGATGTCCGCTTGCCACCCCCGGGCCTCAAACACCCCTCTCAGGGCATCCGAGACCACACCTAGGTCCTCGAAATCCAGACCGGTGCCGCTGGCCGTCATCTGGCAGCCGGTGCCTGTCTGCCCACCGACATAATCCTCAAAAGGTGCTTCTGCCGTTGTCACGGCGACGCCCAAAGCTTGCTCCAGGGCATCCGCCAGGTCGTCGCACGCGGCGGCGTCCAACGGCCGAAAGGCCCCCGAAGGCTCTAGCGTCGGCGGTTGTGGAGGCTGAGTCGGTGTAGCTGTTGGCTTTGGCGTCGGCGGCTGCGGGGGCTGAGTCGGCGTGGCTGTTGGCTCTGGTAGAGCGCCACCGCATCCGGCCAACAACACCGCCACTGAGGACAGCAGCATTCCCACTATGACTCCGATCAGTATGGTCTTGTTGCGCATTTTGCACCTCCACGTATGTTTTGAACCTCGCTTACGTTACATAACATAGAACGGATTTGCAGAGCCTCTAATTTTTGCTACATACTACAACAGTTCGTCTTAGAAGTCAATTGGCACTGGGGTCGGCTTACGGACCGCCGAAGAAAAGCTCCCACCATTCCCGCCAGTGGGATTCC
>CAZXVB010000457.1:0-2062 GCA_964643875.1 uncultured Anaerolineales bacterium
CAGAGTAATTGCTCACCTGATGGTTGACAAAACAGAGAGATTCGGTATAATGCAGAGCGAGTGGCCGGGCCATCAGGCACGGCCTACTATTGTGTTTTAAGGGAGATAGAGTTATGTATGCAATCATTCGATCGGGTGCTCGTCAGTACCGGGCGGAAGTGGATGAAACGATCCTTGTCGAAAAGTTGCCGGTTGAGCCGGGTCAGCAGGTAGAACTCACCGATGTGCTCCTGGTAGCCGATGGGTCGAACATCCGGGTGGGGCGGCCAACTGTCCCCGGTGCGAAGGTGGTAACGACAGTTGTCGCTCAAGAGAAGGGGCCTAAAGTGCGGATCTTCAAGTATCGCCCCCGGAAACGGTATCGTCGGCATATGGGCCATCGGCAGCAGTACACCCGGTTGCGGGTGGACGAGATTGTGGTTTAGGAGGTAAGAGATGGCACACAAAAAAGGTGGCGGCAGCAGCCGAAACGGGCGCGATAGTCACTCCAAGCGATTGGGGGTTAAGAAGTACGGTGGTGAAGCTGTCCGGGCTGGCAATATCATCGTCCGGCAGCGTGGGACGCGGATTAGGCCTGGTGTGAACGTCGGGTTGGGGAAAGATTACACGCTTTTCGCGTTGAGCGATGGTTTCGTGCACTATGAAAACGTCCCAGGAGGGCGCAAGCGCGTCAGTGTGTATCCGACGCGGGCGTAGGTGATGCAATGAAAGAAAACATCCATCCTGAATTTTATCCCCAGGCACAGGTCGTATGTGCTTGTGGTAATACCTGGACTACCGGTTCCACTGTACCGTTGATTCGTACCGATATTTGCTCTAACTGTCATCCATTCTTTACCGGTGAACAGCGGATCGTGGATTCGGGCGGGCAGGTTGAGCGCTTTATGCGCAAATTGGAACGGCGGGATCGTATCCTTGCGGAAGTAGAGCGTAAAAAGGCCCTGGAGACGTCGCCGGAGTTGCCCATCACGGAATTGGATATTGGCCAACGGGCCAAAAATGTGTTAGCCGGCGCGGGCCTCAAGACGGTTGGTGACATCATCGCCAAGTTGGAGGAAGGGGACGAATCCCTGACCAACTTGAGAGGCTTTGGCCTCAAGTCGTTGGCCACGCTGAAGAAACGGCTGCGAGCGCGGGGCTTTGTTTTACCTGGCGACGAATCGTCGGGATCCGAGGAAGCGACTGAAAGCGACCAGTCCGACCAGTCCGACCAGTCCGACCAGTCCGGCCAGTCCGACGAGGCCGAAATTTAAGCGTACCCCTGGGTCGTCATCGTCCGAAGGGGGTCTCGACGACAGACAAGGTTGACACCGCATTGATGGGGCAGGGACACCCTGCCCCATCTTTGTTATTATCACGGAGGCGCAACGATGTACGATACACCCAACGTGGGGTGGGTCGAGGTAATATGTGGGAGTATGTTCTGTGGCAAGACGGAGGAGTTGATTCGCCGGGTACGGCGTGCCCGGATTGCCCGACAGAAGGTGCAGGTCTTCAAGCCGGCCATAGATACGCGCTACGCCGAGCGGGAGGTGACTTCGCACAATGGCTTGCAGGTTGAAGCCGTCCCCATCGAAAACACGGCCCAGATTCGGCAGTTGATCGCTGCAGATACCACAGTGGTGGCGTTGGACGAAGTTCAGTTCCTTGATGACGATGTGATTGCCCTGTGCGACGAATTAGCGATGGAGGGCAAACGGGTCATTGTGGCCGGGCTGGATATGGACTTTCGGGGCGAACCGTTTGGGCCGGTCCCGGCGTTGATGGCCCGAGCCGAGCGGGTGGACAAACTTCAGGCGATCTGTGTGGTCTGTGGTGCTCCCGCCAGCCGTACCCAGCGCCTGATTGATGGGCAACCGGCAACCTATGACGATCCGATCATCCTGGTGGGAGCCAGCGAGGTGTACGAAGCTCGTTGTCGGCATTGCCATGTTGTGCCGGGGCATCCGGCGGAAGGGGCATTGTAAAGCTTAGGTCTCTGACCGCAGCCGGGGAGCGCAATGGCCATCCGCCGCTCGAGCCGAATCCGCGATTCGGCGGCCACGCCGGTCACAGACCGGCT
>CAZXVB010000458.1:0-2052 GCA_964643875.1 uncultured Anaerolineales bacterium
GTTAAAGGGCAAATCCGGCGTCATTAAGCGAATGTGACATTGTCAAGGTAGTTGCTGTTACAGTGCAGTTTTGTTAAACATTATGGGAGGTAGATGTATGCAAATTAAACCGACGGCCTGGATTTGGTACAACGGTAAGCTGGTGGCCTGGGACGAGGCACAAGTACACGTCTTCGCCCACGCCCTGCATTACGGCTCCAGTGTCTTCGAGGGGATCCGCGCGTATGAGACGCCTCATGGAGCTGCCATACTGGGCTTGCGTCCCCACGTCGAACGTCTCTTCAACTCCTGCAAAATCTACCGCATGCCGATCCCCTATTCTCCGGAGGAGATCGTCCAGGCCATTCTGGAGACAGTGCGGGCCAATCGCCTTACGTCCTGTTACATCCGCCCGTTGGTGTTTCGTGGCCTGGGGGTCATCTCGCTTGACCCACGCCCTTGCCCAGTCGAAGTTATCATCGGCACCATTGCGCTGGGGACTTACCTGGGCGAAGAGGGGCTGAAAAATGGTGTGGACATCGGCGTCAGTTCCTGGCAGCGGGCGGCCCCTAACACTTTTCCAATGATGGCTAAGATCGGGGGACAGTATATCAACTCTCAACTCATTGTGATGGAGGCCGCCGACCGGGGCTTCGCCGAATGCGTGGCTCTCAACGCGGTTGGCTACGTCAGTGAGGGGAGCGGCGAGAACATCTTTCTTGTCAAAGATGGAACCATCTATACGCCGCCGGCTGCGGCCTCGATCCTGATTGGCGTTACCCGCAACTGCATACTCCAACTTGCCCGCGACCTGGGGTATCCTGTGCGGGAAGAGATCATCCCCCGCGAGATGCTCTATCTAGCCGACGAGATGTTCTTCAGCGGAACCGCGGCCGAAGTCACCCCCGTCCGCAGCGTGGACGGCATTCCGATCGGCAATGGGGGGCGTGGGCCAATCACGGCCCGTCTCCAGGAAGAGTTCTTCGGCATCGTCCGGGGGACACAACCAGACCGCTTCGGGTGGATGACTCCGCTCGAAGGTGAGGGGAGCAAGTAACGGGCTATGAAGCGAGTCGAGTTATCTCCCGGCATCTATCACTTGCAGGGCGGCGCCAATATGGGGCTGGTCGTGCAGGACGGGCGCGGATTGCTGATTGATGTTGGCCTGGACAAAGACGCTGCTCGGCGTGCATGGCGCACCGCCGACGAGTTGGGCGTCACGCTGGAGGCGGTGTTTGTCACTCACGCCCACGCCGATCACTTTGGTGGCCTCTATTTCCTCCAACGGCGGAGCAACGTACCGGCCTATGCCCCTGCCCTGGAGGCGGCGATGATGGAACACCCGATCATTGAGCCGCTATATCTCTTCTGCGGGGCGGCGCCCATCGGTGAGTTGCGGGGCAAGTTTACCCTGGCCCGTCCCGCCCGGATCGAGCACCCGGTTGACGTTCGCCAGGGGCGACTGGATATCGGGCCGTTCCAGGTGGAGATCGTGCCCTTGCCCGGTCATGCTCTTGGTCAAGTTGGGGTAGCTGTGGGAGATGTGTTGTTCTGCGCCGATGCGCTTTTCCCGGCCGAAACGCTGTCCAAGCACAAGATTACCTTCTGTGTGGATATGGAGGAGACACTCGCGACGCTGAAGCGGCTGCCGGAGATGCCGTATGCCTACTTCGCGCCGGGGCACGGCCCGGCCTACGTCGCCGGCGATGAGATTACCCAGGTGTGCGCCGCCAACCGGACGCGGCTGGAGGAAGTGTGCCGGCTCGCATTTAATGCATTGGAAACAGAGCAAGAGACTGCAGCGCTATTGAAATACGTCGCCGACTACTACGGACTGTACTTGAAAACCTCCACAGCCTACTTCCTTACCCGCACCACGGTATTGGCCGCTCTTTCTATGTTAGAGCGGGCCGGAGAGATCGTCGCGACTGTGGTGGAGAACCGATTGCGGTGGCGACGCGCCGATCACACTTGAGGTGCTCGAACACCGCGCCTAGAAGAAGCACTCAATTACATTCGGGTCAACGTGGATTCGTGGGGTGAGCCAGCCTCCCGCAGGTTCATACAAGCTTG
>CAZXVB010000459.1:0-2026 GCA_964643875.1 uncultured Anaerolineales bacterium
CGCGATGCTAATGTCATGCCAGCGGGCGTCACCTACAGCAGTTTCCCCAATGCCAGAAGCAACGCCGACGGCACTTCCTCCACTCTCCCCTCAGGTGATCCAGGTCGATCCGGACGGCGGGGAGGAGTTGCCGCTCGATGCGCCGATTTCACTGCTTTTCGATCAGGCGATGGACCCGCAGACCGTCGAGGCGGCTTTCGCCATTGAGCCGGCAGTGAGCGGCAAGTTCGATTGGCCCTCTCCCCGTTTGCTGCGTTTCAAGCCGACGGGGAAGGGGTTCGAGCGAGCCACCCGTTACACAGTCTCCATCAAAGAGACTGCCTGTAGTGCCGAGGGTCTGGCCCTCAAATCCGGGGTTCGCTTCCACTTCACTACCATTGGCTACCTGGAAGTGGCAGAAGTCCAGCCGGCCGACGGAACGACCGAGGTTGCCACTGATGCCCTCGTCACCGTGTTGTTCAATCGCCCCGTCGTGCCTCTAACACCCGTCGAGGGGCAGGCTGATTTACCCCAGCCGGTGACTTTCGACCCGCCGGTCGCCGGAACGGGGGAATGGCTCAACACCTCGATCTACATCTTCCGGCCGGATGAGGGTTTCGAGCCGGCCATGACCTATGAGGCGCAGATCGCCGCCGGCCTCACCGACACGACCGGCAGCGTACTGGAGGAGGACGTGACCTGGAAGTTCACCACGGTCATGCCGGCTGTGGTGGCCACCTATCCCGAAGACGATACCATATACGTCTCCCCGGAACCAACGATCTACGTGGCGTTCAACCAGCCAATGGAGCGGGCTTCCGTCGAGGCGGCCTTCGAGTTGAAGAATGCCGCCACCGGAGAGCGCGTGCCGGGCATATTCGCCTGGCACGACACTGGGCTTGTTCCCCCGCGCGGGCACACCTACAGGCCCTACCGCTGGTCGTGGAGCGAGGGCAGCGGACCGGAGCGAGTAGGTGTGGAGACGATGATTTTCACCCCTACCCAGGCGCTGGAGCGCGGTGCAACTTATCGCGCAGTGGTCAAGAGCGGTGCCCGTTCGATCAGCGGTCAGCCCGGCCAGGCCTTCCCATATAGTTGGCTCTTCGATGTCATCCGCCCACCGGCCATCCTGCATACTAGACCGGCCGATGGGGAGGTGGGAGTTGCTCCTTGGGACGGTCTGGTAGTCGAGTTTCTCACTCCGATGGACCCGCAATCCATCAACCACAACTTTAGCATTCAGCCGCCGGTTACCCAGACGGAGGTGTTCACCTATTGGTGGGATAACAACACCCACCTGGAGATATCCTTTCCCACCGAGCCGAACACCGACTATGCGGTCACTCTCAGCGGGGAAATTCGAGACCGGTATGGCCACCCTTTGGGAGAGGATACGACCATCCACTGGAGCACGCGCGGATACAGGCCGATGGTTGACCTGACGGTTCCCGGTCGCACCGGTACGTACAATGCCTACACGAGCACTCACGTGGCCCTCACCGTGCGCAATCTGGGCTTGGTGCACTTTGCGCTCTACCGCATGTCCCTGGACGACTTTTTGGCGACCAACGGAGAGGACCAATGGAGCGCCTGGAAGAAATATCACGGTGACTGGGAACAGTTGATCCGCCAATGGAGCCAAGAGGTCTCGCCCCCTGTAAATCAAAGCCGCATCTACAGCCTCGAATTGACCAACGAGAATGGGACGCGCCTGCCGCCGGGCATCTACTACCTGGAGGTGTGGGGGGATTATGACAGCATCTACCCGCAGGCGTTGCCTGTGATGGGATGGGACGACGATGATATCCAACGGCACATACTGGTTGTCTCGCGCTATAACGTGAGTCTGAAGACTACCAGCAGCGAGGCGTTGGTGTGGGTCACGGATATGCGTTCCGGCGACGTGGTTCCCAACGTGCCGGTAATAGTGATGGACGAGAAGGGCCACTTTATATCGGAGGGGATGACGGACGAGGATGGGGTATTCGTGGCAGACGAGCACAAGCCATACGATATGTGGAAGCCGATCTTTGCATTCGTCGGCGAC
>CAZXVB010000460.1:0-2024 GCA_964643875.1 uncultured Anaerolineales bacterium
AATCTGCGATTCGGCGGCCACGCCGGTCACAGACCGGCTTGGAGCAGTGGATTGCCGCCGGCCCGGGGGCTTCGGTCGGAGACCTCGCCCAACCAGGCGCCGCCGGGCCGTTTCGCCGGTGGGGGAATACCCCACCGGGTAGGGGGTGTTCCTGACAACCCAAGAGCCAGTCGAGCGTGAGCATCATAGCACAAACCCGAAACCTCAGCAAGTACACAGCAGACGCAGCCCGGCATCGCAAAGGACATTCAGGCGTGGCTGTTTTCTGTTTTCTCAGGTGACAGTCACCTCCCGCCTCGGTCGGGAGACCTTCGGCCAACAGGAAGTGGACAGACAGACGAAGGCCCTCACGAGCACGGTTTCAAGGTCAGGAGAGCTTCAACGAAGGTGCTAAATCGGTTAGAGCGCGTTGCAACCCAGTCAGTTGCCACACATCCAATCCTATGTTACAATGAAACCGATGAGCGTCAATATCGTCTTTTCCGGAACACCAAACTTTGCCATTCCAACCCTGCAGGCACTGGTCGCCGCACCGTGGGCTAACGTGATCGGCGTAGTGACCCGTCCCGACCGACCAGCCGGCCGGGGACGGCAATTGACCCCGCCGCCGGTCAAACGGGTAGCGGTGGAGTATGCCCTGCCGGTTTTCCAGCCGGAATCGCTGCGGGATCCACAGGCAACCGCCCACCTGGCAGCATGGGAACCAGATGTGATCGTGGTAGTCGCCAGTGGATACCTGTTACCCCAACACGTGCTGGATATCCCCCCTAAGGGATGTGTTAACGTCCACGCCTCCTTGTTGCCTCGTTGGCGAGGCGCAGCCCCCATAGCAGCCGCCATCCGGGCCGGTGATGCGGTGACCGGCGTCACGGTGATGCGTATGGACGCCGGGCTGGATACCGGCCCAATCCTGGCCCAGCGGAGCACGCCCATCCATGCCGACGATACCCGTGGCTCCCTCCACGATCGGCTGGCACAGATCGGGGCGGATCTGCTGGTGGAGACACTGCCGGCATACCTGAACGGCGAGCTACAGCCCCGCCCACAGCCAGACGAAGGCGCGACCTATGCCCCTCCGCTTCAAAAAGAGGATGGCCGCCTGGATTGGACGCAACCAGCCGATGTGCTGGACCGTCAGGTACGTGCCGTAACCCCATGGCCGGGGGCATTCACCACATGGCAGGGACAACGACTCAAGATCGTGCGGGCTACGCCGGTGCCCCATTGGCGCGGAGAAGCGCCGCCGGGCACCGTGATCCGTCTGGACGATGGCTATGCGGTGGCCACCGGGGAGGGCGCTCTTCGATTGGAAGCAGTGCAACTGGCGGGCAAACGCCCAATGGACGTCGCCACTTTCCTTTGTGGTCAACGCGACTGCCTGGGAAGCCGCCTGGGGGACGAACCGAGCGAGGGAAACAGAAACTGAGCGGGGGTTGAGCGTATAGGCGCCCCCCGCTCGTTGCGTCGGGCAACCTGAATAGCGACAATGGCAGATAGTATCATTTGGGTGTGTTTCATTTCAGTTGAGAACACATCGCTGGCACGGTCAGGAGACCGGCCAGAGCGCTCTTTTTTGCCCACTTGGGCCGGTCTCTTGACCGTGCCCAACTCAAAATACATCAAGCGATTGTATGGACGCAAGACGATGATTTCAGGGACTGGAGTCTGGCAAATTTTAAAAGGCTTAATAATTTTTACATAGGACGCAGATTAACACAGGCTACGCACGCAGATTTCTTAAGATATTTAATAGAGTTGTTGCACAATAAAAAAGTGGGGAATGGGACGCAGATTCACGCGGAAAAACACGGATTGTATCCATTCTATCCCTGAAATCCGTGTTTATCCGCGTTCATCCGTGTCCAAAGTAGGGTTTTTCACTATTGCGCAACACATCTAATGCTTATTTCACTACCCGACATATTGATCGGTAACCCTCCCGCAGGTTTGAAATTACATCAGTCGCACGTGTATAAGCCCCACATCAGGGCACAAAATGCCCCCAAACCGCATCCGAACCTGCG
>CAZXVB010000461.1:0-2019 GCA_964643875.1 uncultured Anaerolineales bacterium
GTTTCGACCGGCAGGAGTCACGTTTCGAGTGGTTGTGGAGGTAAGACATCAATTGGTGTGGGCTGGGAACGGCCACAACAAGCGTGATGAAAGGATAGATCAATGGACGAATCGAAGCATGCAGAACAACCCATGGCGCGGCTGCACGCGATTGTCCATGGCCGTGTCCAGGGGGTCAATTTTCGCTACTACACGATGATGACTGCCCAGCAATTGGGGTTGAGCGGTTGGGTGGCCAATCGCTGGGACGGTACCGTGGAGACGGTGGCAGAAGGCCCACGCGATGCACTGACGGAGTTCTTGGCATTTCTGCACAAAGGGTCGCCTTCCGCTTTCGTTCAGCGGGTAGATGAGCGCTGGGAAGCAGCGACCGGCGAATTCACACGTTTCCGGGTACGCTACGACCGATAGCCTTTTCGCAGGGGTAACTGCTCTGGCGGTTGAAACCGCCCTGCGGAAGGATCAAAATGTCGGATGGTGAGAGTAACGAAAGAGACAGGAAGCCACATACGAGATTATAGAGGAATATGAGAGAAAATCCTGAACGTCTGGCCTGGTTCGTTTTGTTGACATCCTTCTTCATTTGCATAGGACTGGCCGTTGCCATTCCACTGGGCATTCGGCACTACATCTACTATAGCCAAGTCAAGCAGCCCGTCCGTGTGGAGGTACAACAACCAACATTGAGCATCACCCTGGCCGGCCGTGGCTTGCCTTTATCGGTTCATGACACTTACGATGACCTCCCGGATGGAAGTATCGTTCAAACCGGGGGCGCAGTGGGGCATCTCGTCACCTATTTCCCCCATCAGGACGAGCAAGGAAACCGTATCGTAGCCGTCACCATTCAATTATACGAAAACTCAGGGGTTGTTTTCGAGTCAGCCCGTTCCCCACGCTTTTCCGTCAGCACGATGCCGCACACGGTGAGTCTGAAAGTTACCAAAGGGCGGGTGCGGATCAGCATTTCCAAAGGAACAGATCGGCCAACCACAGTCCATCTACGGACAGACCACGCCACAGTCACCTTGAGCGAAGGGACGTATTGGATCACTGTTGACCCGTCCAGGACGGAGATCACAGTGCGGTATGGTCAGGCTCAGATTCGACCAATCGCTGATGATCAAATTCTCTCTCTCGATCGCTCGGAACGGGCCATCGTCGAAACTCACCGAATTGTGGGGCCTCTTTCATCCGCCCGCGATCTGATCCAGAACGGCGATTTTACGCTCCCATTGGAGGAAGGTTGGCAAAAGTACAACCGAGACATTCAAATTCCGGGAGAGCCAGAGGGAGAGGTCACACTGACAGAGGTGAACGGGCGCACCTCTGTGCTCATCACTCGGCAGGGAATGGGGCATCTCGAAACGGGGATCACGCAAGAGATCAATACGTATATTCGTGACTTTTCATTTTTGCAATTACACCTGCTGTTGAACGTTATCGGACATAACGTGCCCGTATGTGGTTCTCTGGGAAGCGAATGTCCCATTATGGTGCGCATTGACTATCGGGATGCAGATGGAAACGAGCGCCAATGGCTCCAGGGGTTCTACACCCTGCCGGATCCGGCCACCCCTGGCAACCCGAGTTTCTGCGTCACATGCAACATCCGCAATGAGCACATTCAGGTACCGGCCAATACCTGGTACTCATACGACTCCGAGAACTTGATTCCCGCCCTTTCCCATGATGGTCAAGGCCCCACACTCATCAAATCCATCACCATCTACGCCTCCGGTCACAGCTATCAATCGGCCATTGCCGAGGTCGAGCTGATTGGACAGGAGTAAAACGAGGTCGTCAGTCAGATGATCGCTCACCTCCACCTCCCTCCTCATCCAGTTCGCAGATCGCGTAGCGATATTTGCCCGAATCCAACACAGGGATCTCCTCCGGGAACTCAAAGCGCACCTCGACGTCGTTCCCCAGAGCGGTCTTGATCGTCCGTGCGATCTCGTCCAACCGGGCCGGATCCAACCGGCCTTCTTTCACGATACGGGCGACGACCAGGTCCAG
>CAZXVB010000462.1:0-2007 GCA_964643875.1 uncultured Anaerolineales bacterium
TCTTGAGGCAGCCCAAAGTGTAAACCAATTCCCAGGAGAAAATGAACCATCCCAATTACTGCTTAGGTTTTCGGCGCGGAACGATACGAACCCGGTCAGATCAGCGTCAATCGGCGGTGAATCTGCGTCATCTGCGTTCAGATGTCGGGTAGTGAATTCCGTCATCGTGCACTAATCTGGCGGACTGTCTCTATCTTCGAGGCAGTTGCTATAAACTGCGTTCATCCTCAAGAGTGAGTAATGGGGGCCGCTGGCAATGGCCGTCAGGTCGGGCCGCCAGGGTGACGGCGGTTTTTCAAGGCAGCGCCGGAATCCCCATTCCGACGCTGGCCCCGGTTTATTTTCGAGGTTCACTACCCGACATATTGATCGGTAACCCTCCCATAGGTTTGATGCACGTGTATAGCCTCACATCAGGGCACAAAATGCCCCCAAACCGCTTCTGAACCTGCGGGAGGGTCAAAATGTCGGGTAGTGAGTTTTCGAGGTAGATGTGGCTTACCAAGGGATGAAGGGAGGAATTATGAAATCGAACGCATGGATCCGGGTGGCGGCTGTATTTTTCCTGGCCGGGGTGAGCGCGGCGCTGTTTCTGGGGCTACTCTCGGCCCCACGGGGACCTGTGTATGCGTCTGGTTCATTTCCATCGCTTTCACCGGTATCGGGGAGTGCGGGCGTTGGAGTATCGTTGCTGGATTCCACTGTAGGGCCGGGTCTACTCCCTCCTTGGATGCAGGGGCCGGCGTATGGCGCGCTGGAAATGCAGCAGCCAAGTCTCCTGGGGAGTGGGGCGGTTATCACGGTTTGTCTGCCGGTTGGGATCTGTGACTACAGCTCCATTCAAGACGCATTGGGGGCGGCCGCCGATGGGGATACGATCAAGGTCGCGCAAGGGGTGTACAGTGACGCGCATACAATGGATGGACGGGATCAGATCGTGTACATTGCCAAAGCGGTCACGCTACAAGGGGGGTATACCTTGACCAATTGGACGCTCCCCGATCCGGATGGGCATCCCACGGTGCTGGATGGGCGGGGAAGTTACCGGGTCGTCTATATCGCGGCTGGCGTCGAGCCGACGGTCACACTGTCAGGGTTCTACATTCGCAACGGGCAATCTTCCACCGGTGGGGGCGGGGTATACATCGCCGGCGGGGAGCCGGTCGTGCAGGGGAACCGCATCTTTGGAAGTCATGGGGATAGCTACGGCGGAGGAGTGTACATTGCCGGTGGGGCACCGTTGCTGGAGAACAATCTGATCTACGCCAACACGACGGCGAATTATGGCGGCGGTGTATATGTCTTGAGCGGCTCGCCGCGAATTCAGTACAATACCATCTACGACAATCAAGCCGGCCTGGGTGGTGGGGTGTATGTGGCCTCCGGCACACCTGTGCTACGGGCGAACATCATCGCGCAGAACACTGCCACTTCCGGAGGAGGGGGACTGTACCGGGGAGGCGGTAATTTCACGCCGGTCTACAACGATGTGTGGAACAACACCGGCGGCGATTATAGTGGCTTTCCCAGCACGCCGGCCACGGATTTCAGCGCCGATCCCCGCTTCGAGGATGCGGCCGGCGGTGACTTCCGTTTGCAGGATGACTCTCCCTGCATCGAAGCCGGCGACCCGGCCGTCTATCCGGCGCAGGACTACGACGGCTACGTCCGTCCTTTTGGTGTGCGGGCTGACGTCGGGGCGCACGAGGATTACCGGGGGAGTTGCTTTGTGCGGGTGGAAGAGAGCCGGGTCTACACGACGGTGCAGGATGCTATTCCGGCTGCCGGGGCTGGGGCTGAGGTCTGGATCGCTGGCCGGTGCGCCGATGACCGTAGCGATGAGGTGGCGTCGGTGGACCAGGCGCTGACGTTGCGCGGTGGGTATACGTTGACGAATTGGAGTGCGCCGGACCCTATGGGCCATCCCACCGTTCTTGACGGAGAGGGGGCGCGGCGGGTGCTGCGGGTGCGGAACAACACCCCGGCCACGATTGAAGGGCTGCACAT
>CAZXVB010000463.1:0-2002 GCA_964643875.1 uncultured Anaerolineales bacterium
GTTGGGCGAGGTCTCCGACCGAAGCCCCCGGCTGCGGTCAGAGACCTTGCCGAACCAAGTGTCTCTCCCACCCGCCGAGCAGAGTTCCCCCTACCCGTTGGGTGAGGTCTCCGACCGCAGCCCGGCCGTTGAAGCGCCGGAATCCCCATTCCGGCGCTTGACTCGGTTTATTTTCGAGGCGGTGGCGACGAAGTCCACATATTCCCTTCGTAATTGACTTTTTCCATGGCCTGATGTATCATCCGCGTAGTTGTTCACCATCTCGCATATTTAAGGGATTCCGAAACGGTCCCTGGTTCCCAAGCTCCGGTACAAGAGTTCCAGTACAAGAATGAGCAAATTGCTCCCAGAACAGGCAATTGGGTAGCAACTCGATTGTTTTGTAACGAAATTGTAACCGAATCGTTGGTTCCCGTTAGAACCCTTATGTTACAATGGTGACACGTAGGAGGCTCTATCGGGAGGGTACGCACGGTGAAATACGACACACAACAAATCCACGCGGTTGAAGAAGGCGCACCCAATCGCCAGGTGGCGCTGATGATCCACGGTTGGTCCAGTTCATGGTATGCGATGTCTCCGCTGATTGGCCTGCTCAGTCAGCGCTTTCGGGCCATCGCTGTGGACCTGCCTGGCTATGGCGCTTCCCCCCCTCTACCAGACCGGGTGACCATTCCGGCCTATGCAGATGTGTTAGCTAACTTCATAGAACGGGTGACCGATGGGCCTGTGGTGTTGGTGGGGCATTCAATGGGCGGGATGATTAGCCTGACGATGGCCCTGCGCTATCCAGTCCTGATCGAGCGCATGGTGTTGATTGATCCAACGATCAGCGGTCGGCTTTCCCTGGCGATCAACGTGGCCATTTCTCCCATCACGTTTCTGGAACGGTTTGGGTTGGGGAGTCTGTTGACCCGCACCGTGGAGCGCACAGTCGTTGGAATCACTGACCGGCTGATGCGGCCGGTCTCTTTCGCCGAGCGGACCGGCATCACTGAGCAGGATTACAAACGGCTCCGGGCGGATGCCCGACGCCCCGGCCAAGGTCGTGTGCGCGCCGAGTGCTTTCTGGCGATGCTCGAAAACGACCTGCGGGGCAGATTGGGACGGATCGAGACGCCGGCCCTGGTGTTGTGGGGGGCGGAGGACAATACCGTTCCATTGCGTGACGCCGGTGTCGTGGCCGATGAATGGCCCAACGCTGACTTGCGTATTCTCCCCAAAGCGGGCCATTGGCCGCACTTTGAAACACCGGATACGACCCGCCGCTTGATCGCCGCCTACCTGGGATTGCCGCTCTTCAGTAGCTCACTCCACACCCCTTTGGACGATGAGGAGTTGGTGCGTACCCAGGAAGTCGCTCAATTTCTGGCTCATTCCGACATTGGTAAGGACCTCAATATGGCCCAACGTATGCGCCTGGCGGCTCAATTGCGTCAACGCTTCTACCCCTCCGGTAGCAACGTCGTTAGCAGTGACGAGACCGGCAACGAGTTGTTCATCATTCGGTCGGGGACCGTCGAGGTGTGGAGCGACCCGGATAGGTCTCCTGGCGAGGAGGGAACCAGCGCCCGTCTGGTAGCTACACTGCGTCCTGGTCAGATGACCGGGGAACTGGCGATGTTGGATCAGGGGTTGCGGAGCGCTGACCTGGTGGCGGGGCCAGAGGGGGCAACGGTCCTGGCCCTCTCGCGGGATCGGCTGCTGGCTTTGTGTGAAGATGATGCCGTGCTAGGCACTCGTCTGTTGTGGGATATCGCCGTCGCGATGTCCCAGCGGGTGCGTTTCATCCTTTGGCAACTGGAACGGGCTACCCACCGACCGTAATTGTCTGTGACGAAAGTTGACCTCGATTCAGCCACGTGGACAGGCACGCTTGCGCAGGTGGGCGCTTGGCTGCAAGTCCTCCAGACAGAGGCGATTTCAATCGCTAACAGCAGTAGCCTCAGTAGCTTGACAATGTCACATTCGCTTAATGACGCCGGATTTGCCCTTTAACGTT
>CAZXVB010000464.1:0-1998 GCA_964643875.1 uncultured Anaerolineales bacterium
TGAGTTCAACCTGCGGGAGGGTCTCCAACTCAGTTGAAACACACCCAAATCATACTTGACAGGTTGTGTATTCGCATTACAATACCTGCCTGAGTCGAGGAGCGACCATCGGTCTGGTGGCGATTCAGTCAGAAGGAGGGTGATGAATGGTAGAAAGCATATCTTCGGCCGTCGAGGACTTCCGTCGAGCACGCCGCCGGGCGACCCTGGAAGCAATTATGGCACGCATCAGGGGAAAGCCGGTTGATCTGTTGTCGTACGAGGATGTGCGCCGTAAGCTCAAGGCGACAACCGGCAGTGGGCAGCAACTCCAGGACATTCCGCTCGACGCCATCGTAGGGAGTGTAGGGCGTTATCAGGATTTCACCCGCACGTTTCTACCACGCTATGATGAGGATGTCGAACGGTGGGCCAGGGTGAAGCTGGCCACGACGGATCAGGCCGGACTGCCCCCCATCGAAGTATACCAGATCGGCAACGCCTATTTTGTTTTGGATGGTAACCACCGTGTTTCCGTGGCCCGTCAATTAGGTGCTACCCACATCCAGGCTTATGTGATCCCGGTACATACCCGCGTGCCGCTCTCTCCGGACGTGCGCCCGGACGACCTGATCGTCAAAGCGGAGTATGCTGATTTTCTCGAGAAAACCCACCTGGACGAACTTCGACCGGGGGCCGACTTGAGCGTCACCATCCCCGGTCAATACCGTCTGCTCGAAGAACATATTCAGGTCCATCGCTACTTCATGGGCCTGGAACAGCAACGAGAAATCCCCTATGAGGAAGCGGTTGCCCACTGGTATGACACGGTGTATATGCCGGTGGTGAAAATTATCCGTGCGTACGGCTTACTTCGCGATTTTCCCGACCGTACAGAGACAGACCTGTATCTATGGCTGGCGGAACACCGTGCTGTACTGGAAAAGGAATTGGGTTGGGATGTGCGTCCAGAAACAGCAGCTGCCGATATGGCCGCCCGCCAGAAGTCCGCTCCTCAGCGGGTACTCACCCAGTTGTTGGACGCCGTGATACCAAATGGATTAGAGCCTGGTCCCCCTCCGGGACAGTGGCGGCGGGAGCGGATGGTGTCGGACCTTTCTGGCCGTATGTTTGCCGATATCGTGGTGGCGATCAACGGAGAACCGGCCGGTTGGGCCGCTTTGGATCACGCCATCTATACGGCACGCCACGAGGGTGGCCGTGTGCTGGGCCTACACGTCGTACCGACAGAAGCGGAACTCGAGACCCCTGATGTTGAGGCGCTGCGGAACGAGTTCGAGCACCGTTGTAGCGAGGCGGGTGTGGAGGGAAAGTTAGCCATCGAAGTGGGGAACGTCCCCCAACGGATCTGCGACCGGGCCAGGTGGGGCGATCTGGTGATCGTGAGCATCTCCTATCCGCCGGCCCCACAGCCCATCGCCCGGTTGGGGTCGGGTATCACCCAGATCATCCGACGATGTCCACGGCCGCTACTGACCGTGCCGCATCTGCCGCCCCGCCTGGAGCAGGCATTGCTGGCGTATGATGGAAGTCCCAAAGCTGAGGAGGCGCTCTTCATCGCCACCTACCTGGCCGGCCGGTGGGGGATTTCCCTGACCGTGATGGGGGTTCAAGAAGGGAACCGGTCCCCCTCAGCGGTTCTGGAGCGAGCCAGGAACTACCTGGAAGAACGACAGATCGAAGCGGCATACGTGGAGGAAGTGGAACCGGTGGCTGAGGCCATTGTGCGGGTGAGTGAGGCCCATGACTGTGATCTGGTTCTGATGGGAGGGTATGGATCTGCGCCGATCCTGGAGGTGGTGCTGGGCAGCGTGGTAGATGAAGTGCTCCGCACCACCCGTCGCCCGGTTTTGATTTGCCGGTAGAGCGGTACAAAAAGGGTGTGTTTCAAATGGGTGTGTTTCAACTGAGTTGGAGACCCTCCCGCAGGTTGAACTCAAAGTCGATTTATGCGCGGATTTGCCTTCAAAAACCGAGTGTTTTGGTATCGAAAATGGC
>CAZXVB010000465.1:0-1997 GCA_964643875.1 uncultured Anaerolineales bacterium
GGTCAACTCGATGTAACGCAGGTGGACAGCCAGCTTTAGCTCCTCAGGCGCGGTTCCAACCGCTGGCCTGAGGAGTAACCATTTGGGGATACGGGAAAAGCAACGACATCGCCGCCGTTCCCCATCCCGTACCCGTAGGGGCAGGTCTTGCACCTGCCCAGGGGGGCGACCGCAAGGGTCGCCCCTACGTCCTCGTCCTCGATGATTACCACCTCATCATGGCTCGGACCGACACGACTGAATTGGACGACATTTAGGGGACGTGGTCTACGAGTTGACCGCCCTGCTCGTGCTGTCTGTGGCCTACTTTGCCGCCGGGGTCTGGTTGTTCGAGCGCACCCACTTGCGGGCCAGATGAGGAGAAATAGGATGAGTATACCGACAGTTACCACTCAACGGCTCACGCTGCGGTCGTTCACCGCTCAGGACGTTGATCCCCTGCACCGCATTCTCGCCGAGCCGGACGCGCTGCGTTACTTTCCCAACAGCGACCCGCCGTCACCGTGCAACATCCGTTACTACCCTGAAATCCGTGTTTGCGGAGGACATTATGCCAAAAATCGTCGTCGTAGGCAGTTCCAACACTGACATGGTGGTCAAGACCCCGCACATCCCCGCGTCGGGCGAGACAGTGCTGGGCGGTAAGGGAGCCAACCAGGCAGTGGCCGCCGCCTGGCTGGGGGCCGAGGTGACGTTTGTCGCCCGCGTGGGCGGGGATGTGTTTGGGGAACAGGCATTGGCCGGATTCAGGCGGGAAGGGCTGGACACGCGCTACATCGTTACCGATCCCGATGCCGTCTCTGGCGTGGTGCTGATTTTCGTGGACGCGGGGAGCGAAAACTCTATCGCCGTCGCGCCCGGCGCCAACGGGGTTGTCGGGTGATCGATTGGTCGCCTGGTCTTGTGGTCGAGTGGTCAGGGATGCTTCTCCTCTCACGGGAGCTTCCTCACACTGGCACAGACGGCGATCCTGGTCGGCCGTGGCAATGCTTGTACTTCTTGCCGCTACCGCAAGGGCAGGGAGCGTTGCGGCTGATCTTCTTCACCCGCACCGGGTAGGATGGTGGCGTTGGCCGGGGCCTCTACCGTGGCTGTCGCTCCCGGTACATGGTTAGCAGGTCCTTGCCGGGATCAATGCGCGGCGCACGGGGTTTCGGCCGGGCGTAGGCCTCTTCAAAGTTGTCTCGCCCCATCCAGATGGGTGAGATCAGGCCCCGGTCAAATATGCTGGCGATCAAGTCGTAGGCCTGAGGATCCTGCAGGTCACACAGGTCACTGACCAACGACTCCCAGATTTGGGGATCGTCCAGTTCGGCTTTCACCTGCTCGTAGCTCTCGTAGCCGGAGAAATCCATCTCCGAGTCGGGTAGCAGGGCCCGCATCGTGGCCGTTACCCGCTCATAAGTTTCCGGGTAATGCTGGGCGATGGCTTTCAGCGTTTCGGCGGCCATGGCGCGGGAATACCACTGCACTGTCTTGTCTCGCAAGATCGCCTCGGCGGTGTCCAGCGCGGCCGGGCCGAATTTGACCAGGCCCTCGGAGATCCACTCGGCCATGCCGTCCTCACCGGGGCGGATCATGGCTTGCCGCAAGACCGGCAGAGCCTCGACAGCGCCCAGCTCACAGAGTATGTTGGCAGCGTGGACAGGGGTCCACGGATTTCTGGATGGGTTCGGACCGTAATAGTCGTCGTCCTCCAAGATGGCGATAAGAGCCGGGATCATCGCCTGGCCCTGGTCCAGCACGGCCTTGATGACCTCCAGGTCTGGATGGCGCTCCTGCTCTTCCAGCAAGTCCAGCAATTCCTGGTGAAGAGATTGGAGTTCCTCCTCCAGCATGGAACGCTCGGCTTCCAACCGGAGGGCCTCTTCAACCAGTTCGGCCTTGGAAAGCTGCTCCGCTTCGCCCTCTGTCATAAATTTGCGGAAAAGGCTCATAAGACATTCTCCTGTGTACAGCACTTCGATCCACACCGCCTTGAGGTGGATTTTCACAAC
>CAZXVB010000466.1:0-1994 GCA_964643875.1 uncultured Anaerolineales bacterium
ACCGAAAACCGGTAGACCGCAATCCACTGCTCCAAGCCGGTCTGTGACCGGCGTGGCCGCCGAATCGCGGATTCGGCTCGAGCGGCGGAGGGCCATTGCGGTCCCCGGCTGCGGTCAGAGACCTTACCGAACCGAAGGGTCTCCTCCACCCGTCGAGTGAGGTTCCTCCACCGGTTGTGAGAGATCCCCCCATCTGTTGGGCGAGGTCTCCAACCGAAGCCCCCGACTACCCGGTGTTATCTTCGAGGCAGGCAGCGTCGGAATCCCCATTCCGGCGCTTGCCCCTATGCCGCCCGCCGCGCATAGAGATGCACACCTACGGGAGCGATTTTTCGGATAGGCTCTTATGTTGAGATGGGGGCGGTGGCCAGCGGTCAGGGAGTGGCTGGCGCTTTGTCCGGCATAACGAATGCCATCAAGAATGCCGCGATCAACGCCATTGCTCCACCAAAGAAAAAAGGAGCCGAAGGTCCAAAACCCGGCCAGGAGCCGATTCCTTGCCACAGGATACCGGCGATCAGCGAGGCCGGAAAATCCAACACCCCTAGCACGGCATTGTACGTGCCATAGGCGGTGCCGCGCACCGTCTCCGGGACGATGTCGGCCACCATCGCCTTGGTCGTGCCGTATGTCAGACCGTAATAGACGCCATAGAGGGCGTATAGCGCCCACACATGCCAGCCCAGCTTTGCCAGCCCGAACCCCAGGTAGATTGCGGCATAAATCAGCCACCCGCCGATGATCAGCCGTCGCCTTCCCACGCGGTCCGAAAGCACTCCCGCCGGTGTGCTGAGCAACGTATAGACCAGGTTGAAGGTAATCAGCGCCCCCAGTACGCCGACGACACTCAATCCACAGTTTTGCGCCCGTAGGGTTAGAAAAGCGTCGGAAGAGTTTCCCAGGTCAAAAATGCCGACGATGAGCATGAACACCACAAACCGTTTTCCCAGGCTGAAGAAAGCCAGTCGTGGAGCGGGCCTTTGATTTGTTACTGGTACATCCTGTGCTCCCAGGCTCAGGGAAAGCACCGCCAGGAAGGCCGGGATCAAGCTGAGTAGCACGATGGTGTGGAAGGTAGGGGCACCCAGGGTGACGCGACTTTGCTGCGCTAACCAGACGGCGATCAAAGCAATGCACAACCCCAGCACGGCACCGCCGGTATCGGCGGCGCGGTGTAGCCCGAAGGCCAATCCGCGATGACGTTCGTCAATGGAATCCGCCACCAATGCATCGCGTGGCGCGGTGCGGATCCCCTTTCCAACCCGGTCAGCCCAACGCACGCCGGCCACCGTCGGCCACGAATGGGCGATGAGGAAGAACGGCTTGGCGAGGGCGGAGAGCGCGTAACCGCCGACCGCTAGCCACTTGCGAGCGCGTAAGCGGTCCGAAAGCCAGCCGGAAAATACTTTGAGGATGCTGGCGGTCGCCTCGGCGATTCCCTCGATCAGGCCGATGATGTTGGTCTTTACTCCCAACACGTTCGCCAGGAACAGTGGGAGGATGTTGATCACCATTTCACTGGAGATATCCATGAAGAAGCTGGTCAAGCTGACGGCCCAGATGTTGCGGGGAAGTGTGCGTAGGCTAGCTCGAGTTTCCGATGTTTTCATTATCGTATCCTCCTATGTTATTCTCGCTCTGACTCCAGCGTGGGAACGCTGGCATATGGCTGGGAACACACGAGTGAAACTCTAGTTCACCACAATACGTGCAAGGTAACTCCTCAGGCTGACGGTTGAAACCGCGCCTGAGGAGCTAAAGCTGGCTGTTCACCTGTGTGGACAAGCGCGCCCACGCAGGTGGACGCTTGGCTGCAAGCCCTCCAGAGGCGATTTCAATCGCTAACAGAAGTAGCCTGAGTAGTAGTTACGTGCAAGTATATATCTGTCTGGATAATAGTCAATCGTAACTCCCCAGACAGGGCGAAAAATAGCACGCGGATTAACACGGATCGGACGGGATAGGCACGGATTCCAGGAAATCGCAGACAAAGT
>CAZXVB010000467.1:0-1964 GCA_964643875.1 uncultured Anaerolineales bacterium
ACCGTAGAGGTGGAAGTATCACTGATGGGTGGGGCGTGGGGCCGTGCCATTGTCCCGTCGGGTGCATCCACCGGCGTCCACGAGGCGCTGGAGCTGCGGGACGGGGATCAAGCTCGTTACAGTGGTAAGGGAGTATTGAAGGCTGTAGCCAACGTCAATGAAGTTATTGCCGAGGCATTATTTGGGTGGGATGCGACAGATCAAGCGGGGATTGATGCCTACCTGTTGGAACTGGATGGTACACCCAACAAAGGAAACCTGGGCGCCAATGCCATTCTGGGGGTCTCTCTGGCTGTGGCCCACGCAGCTGCCAATGCCCTCCAACTGTCTTTGTACCGGTACATTGGCGGCGTTCACGCCCACGTCTTGCCGGTGCCAATGATGAACATCCTCAATGGTGGCAAACACGCCGTGGATGGCCCCGACCTTCAAGAGTTCATGGTGATGCCGGTTGGTGCACCCACGTTCGCCGAGGCGCTCCGGTGGGGCAGTGAAGTCTATCACGCCTTGAAAGCTGTGCTCAAGTCCAAGGGATACACCACCGGCGTCGGAGACGAAGGCGGGTTTGCCCCCAGCCTGAAAGCCAACGAAGAAGCCATTGAGGTCATTTTGGAGGCCATCGAGAAGGCAGGATACAAACCAGGGAGCGATATCTACATCGCTCTGGACCCGGCGGCCAGCGAATTCTACGAGGATGGGAAATACATCCTCAAGAAGGAAGGACGCACCTTGAATGGAGAGGAAATGGTCGCTTTCTATGCTGACTGGGTGGCGAAGTACCCCATCATCAGCATCGAGGATGGCCTGGCCGAGGATGATTGGGAAAGTTTCGCTTTGATGACCCGGCAGCTAGGGAGTCGCCTCCAAATCGTAGGGGACGATCTGCTGGTCACTAACGTGGAACGGGTACGCAAGGCTGTCCAAATGGGGGCTTGCAACGCGCTGCTGTGCAAAGTCAACCAGATCGGGACGTTGAGCGAGGCTATCGCCGCCGTCCAGATGGCGCAACGGGCCGGTTGGGCCGTCGTCGTCTCCCATCGCTCCGGAGAGACGGAGGACGCCACTATTGCGGATTTGTCTGTTGCCCTGAACACTGGCCAGATCAAGACCGGCGCCCCTTGTCGTTCTGACCGTATCGCCAAATACAACCAGTTATTGCGTATTGAACAGGAGTTGGGGGATGAGGCCCGATACGCCGGTCGCTCTGCCTTTACCCATCTAGATCATCAATAGATCATTGATAGCCTGTCCGAAAAATCGCTCACGTAGCCGCGCATAAGAGATGCGCGGCGGGCGGTATAGGGATGCTGTCCTGCCTTTCGGATAGACTCTGATGGTTGCTGCGTTACACTTGCTGAATGCTGGCCCACGTTCTGACAGACGGCGGGATGTGGGCCATCGCTTTATCATGAGTACAGTCTTCAGTAAATTCGTTCCTGGGGGGTGAGCCTCCCGCAGGTTGAGGATGCCTGATCCCTGGTAAACTGCCCCGTTTGCCGCAGTTTCTGCGTTGACCAAGCCTGTATGAACCTGCGGGAGGCTGACTTACCCCACGAATCCACAGGGTGCAGGCAGCGGGGAAAGGGCTATGTAACTTCCACGGTTTTTTGACTTAAGTCAATGACGAATCGTCATCGTTCTGTTATACTGATTAAAAGTATGGCTATCCTCATTACGTTTATGAAGGAGGTGCGGTTTGCAGTTCATTGTCAGTCGTTTCAAATTCCTTTTTCGCTCTACTAAAGGCCTGGTACTGGTCTCTATCGCGCTTATTGCACTGGTAACTGCCTTTATGGGCACGCTCTCTGGCCCTATGCGTGAGTGGGGTGTCACCGGCTTTGTCACGGAGACTTTCGGCCTGCGACTGCTGCCGGCGGAGCGTGAGGGACGGATCATCTTGCTTTATCACACTATTGCTATCGCCGTGGTGGCGCTTGAGACATACCTGATTACTGAGTCGGTCC
>CAZXVB010000468.1:0-1942 GCA_964643875.1 uncultured Anaerolineales bacterium
CGCCTTTGAGTTCAACCTGCGGGAGGGTCTCCAACTCAGTTGAAACACACCCAAACGAATTTACGGAAGGTTGTAGAGAGAGAGAGAAGATGCCTGACTATTCCGATATTGATCTCAGCCGTTGGCGGGAGTACGACCACGTTTGGACCGACTCGTTATGGCTGATCAACGCCCGTGACCGCACCGGCGGCCATCATCTTGATTACCACGGTAACTTCATCCCTCAGATCGCCACACAGGTGTATCTGCGATATACCCGGCGGGACGACATCGTCCTGGACCTGTTCACCGGGTCAGGGACGGCGGCCATCGAGGCGGCGCGGATGGAGCGGCGCTTCGTGGGAGTGGAGTTGAAGCCGGATCTGGTAGAGTATGTCCGCACCAAGTTGCCGCCCGATCTGCTGGACCACCGCCTCCACTTGCTCGCCGGCGATTCGACTGCCGGCGAGACGGTAAGCCGCATCCGGGCCGTACTGAATCGTATGGGGACGGAATATGCCCACCTCTTGGTGCTCCATCCGCCTTACCACGACATCATTCGCTTTTCGTCCCATCCAGCCGACCTCTCCAACGCTGACAGCGTGGAGGATTTCCTGGAGCGCTTCGAGACGGTCGCCCGGCACGGTTTCGACCTCCTGACCCCCGGTCGGTTTGCCGTGCTGGTCATCGGTGACACATACCGGCAAGGGGCATTGATCCCATTGGGGTTCTACTGCCTTGAACGGATGCAGCGGGTAGGGTTCCGCCCCAAGGCCATCGTGGTCAAAAACATCACGGGCAATGAGCGTGGCAAAGGACGGGCCAGCAACCTGTGGCGATATCGCGCCTTGGCCGGTGGATACTACATCTTCAAACACGAGTATGTGATCATCTTCCAGAAACCAAAAGCGGTTCCCGACATGCGGGCTGAACTCCTCCAGGTGCGAGAGATGCCACCCTGGGGCCGGGTTCAAGGGGATGATTGGGACCGGGCCAGCCGTTTCATCTACAACACGTACCGACTCTCTGCCTTGCGCCGGGAGACGAAGCGCGTGGCGGCCGAGATGCACTTCCCCTTGCGCGATTTCGGAAGCTACGTGATTCGCCGCTGGTACAACTTCCATACCCATCAAGTCGCTTTGGAGATCATCCTCTCTCATCCCCGTACCCGTCCGGAACCCGATCCCTTTCATCCTACCGTGGACTTCTACCTGCAACATGGCAAGGAGGAACTAGGGTTCGACTTGAAACTTACCTCCTTGCCCAGGGGATTTTCCCACGATCTAGCCTATGCACAGGCGCATCCAGAGGCACTGGCCCACTGGTTGTACACCCATCAGTCCAGCCAGGGGCGGTTCCACACCGCCAATCGGCTGTTCGTCGTCCTGTACAATGCCGCCGCCCCGGAGCGGACGTGGGAGCTGCGCCGGGATTTCGAGCGACTGAAGCAAAGTCTCTACACATTTCTGGATGCACCTCGTCTAATCCCGGTCGAAGTTCCCGACCTGGACGGTCATCCTCAGACACCACGGGCTGGTGTGGTTTTTTGCACGTAACTACCTTGACAATGTCATGTTTCCCTTGACGCGGCGAGCAAGGGTTCACCGCTGAAAGGGCAAAGCCTTGCGGGCTAGGCGTGAGCTGGCCCAAACAGCAGATTTGTGGCATACATTGGCGGTATGGACTCTAATGGACGAAACGCAGAATTTGTGCGCTGGGGACTTCCTCTCGACGAAATCAACCAACTGGGCCAGCATATCGAGCACTTCTACGACCGATTTCGCTCGTGTATCCGTACCAAGACGCAAGACACGAGCCAATACGGCCTCTGCTACGTGAGCGGTTTGCTGCAACACCACCTACCCGGTGGCGGGTATTCCCTCACCGGCGAAACGGCCTGGCGACGCATGGTTGGGCGAGGTCTCCGACCGAAGCCCCCGGGCCATTTTCAGGGTAGCCGAGG
>CAZXVB010000469.1:0-1941 GCA_964643875.1 uncultured Anaerolineales bacterium
AATCCGCGCATAGTTCAACCTGCGGGAGGGTCTCCAACTCAGTTGAAACACACCTAAATCACTTTGAGGGCCGCTACAGAGGTGATGTCCGCCCTATCCAATGGAGGTGACACCTCCACCACGTCCATCGCCTGTACCGGCAGACGTTGGAAGACAATGCGCGTCAATTCCAACAATGCCCGCGTGGATAACCCGCCTCCTTCCGGTGTGCCGGTCCCGGTGGCGTAGGCCGGATCCAGACCGTCTATGTCCAGCGTAAAGTAGACCGCCTGGACATCCTCCAGCTTTTCCATAACCTGCTCAGCAATGGCCTCGATACCCTGCCGATAGCACTGGCGGGCGGTGTAGTTTGTCTCTCTTATGTTTCCTCGTCATGTCTGTTCCCTGACCGCTTTCCTGCGCTTTTTGTAGGCTTTGAGGTAGCGCATACTGTACTCATCGCGGCCCAGGAGTAAATCCGTCGCCAAGATGGTCGGGCGTACTTTAGCCGCGTCCACGATGGGACAATTCACCCCGTTCTGGATCGCCAGGCTGAGAAAAGCGCGGTTGACTACCTCGCGCTCTGGCAGGCCAAAGGAGATATTGCTGGCTCCCAATGTCATATTGAGTCCCAATTCCTCGCGCACCCTCTGGATCGCGTGCAGCGTGACCATGCCCGCTCGCCAGTCAGCGCCAACCGTCATCGCCAGGCAATCCACGACGATGTCCGCACGGGGAATGCCCATCGCTTCCGCCCGCGCGACGATCTTGCGGGCTATCGCCAGCCGCTTTTCGGACGTAGGAGGGATGCCGTCGTCGTCCATTGTTAGCGCGATAACGGCCGCTCCATATTCAGCCACCAACGGCAATACGTCTTCCAGACGGGCTTTCTCTCCGTTGACCGAGTTGACGAGTGGTTTGCCCTCCTGGGCCAGCTTCTGGTGCATCTTCAACGCGGCCCGTAGCGCCTCCAAGTTGGCCGTATCAATGCACACAGGTGCGTCCACCGTCTCCATCACCACGCGAACTGCCTGGGGCAGCAGGGATACCTCGTCTACCCCGGCCGCACCGACGTTGATGTCCAGTACATCCGCGCCGGCCTTGACCTGGGCCAGGGCCTCCCGCCGGACGATCTCCAGGTTGCCTTCGGCCAAGTCGGCCGCCAACCGCTTTTTGCCGGTCGGGTTGATCCGCTCTCCGATGAGTACGGTCGGCTTTTCGGGGCTGATGACAACGGTTTTATGGGCGCTCTGTAGAATTGTCTCCATAGTAAACTTCCCTCATCGTGCGGATAAGGCGATGACAAATGCTTATGCTGAAACGCCGGTGAGCCTCTTGGCGACAGTGACCGCGCGGATGGCGTCCTCGCCGTAGCCGTCGGCGCCGATCTCGTCGGCCCAGGCTTGCGTGACCGGTGCACCACCGACCATCATTTTTACTTTGTCGCGCAGGCCGGCCTCTGTCAGGGCCTCGACGATCTTCTGTTGTTCCGGGATCGTGGTCGTCAGCAGAGCCGAGGCGCCGACCAGCGTTGCATTCGTCTCTTCGATGGCTGCGATGAACTCGTCCGCCGATCTGTCCACGCCGATGTCAATCACCTGGAAGCCATTAGCGGTGAGCATAGTCCCCACCAGCGTCTTGCCGATCTCGTGTAGATCGCCCTTCACCGTGCCGAGTACCACCCGTCCCATAGTCTCGCGTTCCTGCCCCCCGACCAGGACCGGCTCCAGGACGCTCAGCGCCGCTTTCATCGCCTCGCCCCCGATGATCAAGTCGGGTAAAAAGTACTCACCGTCAGCAAACAACTCGCCAACACGATCCATACCTTTGGTAAGGCCTTTGCTGATACAAGCCATCGGGTCGAGGCCCTGTTCCAATGCCTGTTGGGCCAGTTTCTTTGCTTTCTCTGGATCACCGTCTATTACTGCCTGGGCTAACTTTGCAAACCATTCTGACATTTTG
>CAZXVB010000470.1:0-1931 GCA_964643875.1 uncultured Anaerolineales bacterium
TGAGCATTGACAAAGGGTGAGAAACAGATTTGAATAAACAGGAGGTAGCAAAAATGGCTAGGATTTTGCGTGTCAATATGACCGATCAAACAGTCACCTACGAAGACGTACCGGAGGCATACCGTTTTCTGGGAGGGCGGGGGTTGACCTCTTTCATTATATGTGATGAAGTAGACCCCACATGCCATCCTTTGGGACCAAATAACAAACTGGTCTTTGCGCCGGGGATCACCACCGGTACCAGCGCCCCAACCAGTTCCCGCATCTCCGTAGGGGGCAAATCGCCGTTAACCGGGGGAATCAAGGAGTCCAACGCGGGGACCAAATTCAGTCCAATGTTGGCCAAGTTGCGGATCAAAGCTATAGTCGTGGAGGGACAACCACCAAAAGATCAATGGTACGTGCTGGAGATTGATAAAGACGGTGCTCGACTGACACCAGCCGGCGATCTGGTGGGACAGAGGACCTTCGCTACCACCAATGCCCTACTCGAGAAGTATGGCAAAGTCGGGGTGTGTTGTATCGGACCGGCCGGTGAAATGAAAATGGCCATGGCTGGCGTTTGCTTCAACGACCTGGAGGATCGGGCCAGCCGGTACTCTGGCCGGGGCGGGCTGGGGGCCGTGATGGGGTCCAAAGGTCTCAAGGCTATCGTCGTCAACGACAAAGGAGCGCCAGGCGTGGAGATCGTCAACAAGGAGTTGTTCGACCAGGGTCGCAAGAAGTTGGCGAACGCTCTGCGCAGCCATGACGTGACCAAGCCCAAGGGAGCACTCAACACATACGGCACGGCAGTGCTGATCAACATCATGAACGAGGCCGGCGGCCTGCCCACCCGCAACTTCTCCAGCGGCTTTTTCGAAGGCGCGGCCAAGATCTCCGGCGAGGCATTCTTCGAGGGGGTCAAGGCCCGCACGGGAAAGGAGACCTACAACCATCCGTGTAGTCCCGGCTGCATCATCCAATGCTCCAACACATGGTACGGGGAAGATGGCGAGGAGATCGTTTCCTGCCAGGAATACGAGTCAATATGGGCGTTTGGCGCCAATTGCGGCATTGACGACCTGGATGTGACCGGCAAGTTGATCCATCTGTGCAACGACTATGGCCTGGATACCATCGAGGCCGGTGGAACCATCGCGGTGGCGATGGAGGGCGGCCTGGCGGAGTTCGGAGATGGTGAGAAAGCTATTGAACTCTTGCACGAGATCGGCAAGGGCACCCCGTTGGGCCGCATCCTAGGCCAGGGAGCCGTTTTCACCGGCCAGGCGTTTGGCGTGGTGCGTGTGCCGGCCGTCAAAGGTCAGAACATGCCGGCCTATTCACCACGGGCGGTGAAGGGCATTGGCATCACCTATGCCACCACTACAATGGGAGCCGATCACACGGCCGGGTACACCATCGCCCCGGAGATTCTAGGAGTCAGCGGCAAGGTGGACCCGCTGACCCCGGAGGGCAAGGCCGAACTATCGCGCAACTTCCAGATTTCTACTGCCTTCATTGATACCTCAGGGTATTGCTTGTTCATCGCGTTCGCGATCCTCGACATCGCCGAGGGGTTCGATGGTATGGTCGAGAGCTGCGCGGGGGTTCTGGGCACCGATTGGACGGGCGACGATGTGCTAGCGCTGGGCAAGGAGATTCTCAAGAAGGAACGAGCTTTCAATGAGGCGGCCGGCTTCACAAAGGCCAATGACCGCGTACCCGAATTTATGCGCTATGAACCTTTGCCGCCCCACAACGCCGTCTGGGACGTGCCCGACGAGGCTCTGGACAGCGTGTGGGACTTCTAGTTCGTGCAGTTTGTGGACAGGCAGGGGCCAGGTGGAGCGTTTCGGCCCCTGCCGACTTTCCCTGCTTTCGTTTCGTTCGTGTAACTACCTTGACAATGTCACATTCGCTTAATGACGCCGGATTTGCCCCTTAACGTT
>CAZXVB010000471.1:0-1923 GCA_964643875.1 uncultured Anaerolineales bacterium
CAGCCAGCTTTAGCTCCTCAGGCGCGGTTTCAACCGTCGGCCTGAATAGTAACCATCGTGCTACATAATCATCGGCTCACGATACAGACCAAACGCCTCTCGGAACACATCCATGATTTCCTGCAAAGTGGCGTACACCCGCACAGCATCGAGAATGTATGGCATCGTGTTCTCTGTGCCCTGGGCCGCGATACGCAAGCGGTCTAATGCCTGTCCCACCGCCCCACTGTCCCGTTCCTGGCGCACCTGATTCAAGCGGGCAACCTGCCTTTCATACCCATTGGGGTCCATCTTGAGTAGTGGTATCCGTAATGGCTCATCAGCGACGTACTCGTTTACGCCTACGATGATCCGCCGATGTTCATCTATCTCTTGCTGATACCGATAGGCGGCATCAGCGATCTCCTGCTGGAAGAAGCCGGTCTCGATGGCCGGGATCACGCCACCCAATGCCTCAATCCGCTCGAAATAGTCGTGTGCCTGGCGCTCCATCCGGTCGGTCAGCGCCTCGATGGCGTACGAACCGCCCAGGGGGTCTACTGTGTTGGTCACGCCCGACTCGTGGGCAATGATCTGCTGGGTACGGAGCGCGATGGTCACCGCGTGCTCACTGGGGAGTGCCAGCGCCTCATCCAGACTATTCGTGTGGAGGGATTGGGTACCCCCAAGGACGGCTGCCAGAGCTTGAATCGCTACCCGCACCACATTGACCTCCGGCTGTTGGGCAGTCAATGAACAACCAGCCGTCTGGGTGTGGAAACGCAACCACCAGGAACGCGGATCCTGTGCCCCAAACGTCTCCCGCATCTCCCGCGCCCAAATGCGTCGGGCCGCTCGAAATTTGGCGATCTCTTCCAGAAAATCGTTGTGACAGTTAAAGAAGAACGATAAACGGGGAGCAAAGGCATCTACATCCAACCCACGTTGGCGCGCCCAACGCACGTACTCCATTCCATCCACCAGTGTGAAAGCCAACTCCTGGGCTGCTGTCGAGCCGGCTTCCCGAATGTGATAGCCGGAGATGGAGATTGTGTTCCATTTGGGAAGATGCTGTGATCCGAATTCGATGGTATCGGTCACCAGCCGCATTGAAGGTTCGGGGGGAAAGATGTACTCTTTCTGAGCGATGTATTCCTTCAAAATATCATTTTGGATCGTTCCCCCCAGTTGACGCATCGGCACTCCCTGCTTTTCGGCCGCCACGATATACATTGCCCAGATGATCGCTGCCGGCGAGTTGATGGTCATCGAAGTCGTGACCCGGCCCAAGGGAATCCCATCGAACAGGACCTCCATATCCCGCAGT
Organism: uncultured Anaerolineales bacterium; assembly: GCA_964643875.1. Lineage (GTDB taxonomy): Bacteria > Chloroflexota > Anaerolineae > B4-G1 > B4-G1 > CAZXVB01. Next base: position 1,307 of record CAZXVB010000471.1, read on the forward strand.
GAGGATACCGCCACACCACATTTGCCAAACTCGCCCTCGGCCTCCGGGGCATCAGTATCATACCCCATCAAGGTGGGCATATCGAACGCCACGGATAGGCCGGTCTGCCCCTGTTCCAACAGATATTTGAAGCGTTGATTGGTCTCCTCGGCCGTACCGAACCCAGCGAACATCCGCATCGTCCACAGCCGTCCCCGGTACATTGTGGCATGCACACCACGTGTGAACGGATACTCCCCCGGAAAGCCCAATTGCTCCACATAATCCCCTTCCACATCCAGAGGGGTGTACAATCGTTGAACCGAATCGCCGGACGTGGTGATGAATGTATCATACCGTTCTGGGTAACGGTCGAGAGATCGTTGTAGCGTACCTCTCTGCCAGCGCTCAAACGCCTTACTCAGATGGTCTTCCTCGATATGCATCGCAACCTCCTAACCTTATAATTACCCTTGCTGCCCATTTGCCACCTCACTCGTCAATACTACTATGACCTGTAATTTTCTGCAACTCGCGGAAGCGGGCAAAAAAGAGCGCTCTGGCCAGTCTCCTGATCGTGCCGGCGATGTGTTCTCAACTGAAATGAAACGGGTGTGTTTCAACTGAGTTGGAGACCC
>CAZXVB010000472.1:0-1882 GCA_964643875.1 uncultured Anaerolineales bacterium
CCTGTCCACGCAGGTGGACAGCCAGCTTTAGCTCCTCAGGCGCGGTTTCAACCGGCCCGAATAGTAACTTTGGATGAAGGAACGACAGCAGATTACATCCGGCGCTGGTTCAAAACGAAGAGGACAGCCACCCCCGCTGCCAACATCAGAATCATAATGCCGCTGACCTTGGCAACAGTAGCGAATAGACGCCGGAAGGGCGATGCGTCATTCGCTGTAGCAGTCTCGTCCTCGCTGGCGGGGTTCTCTTCCGTTGATATAGTGGGTATTTCCTCCCCCGTATCGGTTGCGGCGGCCTCGTCCCGCACATTGCCAAACTGGATATCCAACGGATAGCCTTCAGCGACGGAGACCGGCCACTCTGCCGGCCCACTGGGAGCATACCCCGGCGGGGGCTTAAGGATCACCCGGTAGGCGCCAGGCGTTAGGCCGGTGAAACAGTACGGTTCGTTGACCCCATCGGAGATGTGTTGTGCCACTACACCGGACGTATCTGCCACCGTAAATTCGGCGTTAGGCAATAACTCCTCCATAGCGGGATCATCGCGGAAGGTATTCCCGTTGCGGTCATGATAAGCCAACACGCAGATGGAAGCCCCTGGTACCTCGGTGGCCTCGGCGGTAACAGCGGCTACCGTTGGTTCGGCAGTGGGAGGCTGAGGCAACGGCGATGGCGTGGGCGTCTGGCTAGGCAACGAGATCACCAACGCCTGGCCCGGCACGATGATGTCGTTGGGGATCGACCCGGCGTTGAGTTGACGGATCTGATCCACATCCACCCCGTACATCAGAGCGATGCTAGACAGGGTATCGCCCGATTCGACGATGTGGACCGTCGCGCCGTCAGGCCGCGGCGTAGGTGTGGGACGCGGTGTAGGGGAGGGGCCATATGTCGGCGTGGGCGGCGCCGGTAACGGGGTGTCCGTTGGCGGTGTGCCTGGGGAGACCATCACCAGGCTGGCGTCGTCCCAATAGGCGTCCTGGTATTTGAAGGCCCACTTGGTCTTCGATCGCAGGAAGACGCACACCCGGCCAGCTTCCCCCACCTGCGCCGTGACCGGGCCAATCAGTGAATAGTGGTCAGGAGAACGCTGCGGCTGGCTCCAGACAACGTTGGGGGAGAAAGGATCCGTGTTGCCATCCGGTGCAATGCCAACCTGGAACGTCTGGTTCCATGGATCGCCACAGGTGTAGCCCATCGGTTCATCCTTGTCGCAACTCCAACCATGGGCATAGGCGGAAAGTTGAACGGTAGAGCCTGGCTGTAAGCCTTCGACAACCTGATAAAGCCCTACATCTTGCAGGCGATAGTACGTGAACAAGAGAACGGCGTAATTGCCGCTGCGAATGCGGGGGAGCTCACCAGTGAAAGGAGCAACATTGGGGATGGTCTTGACCTCCGGCTGACCATACCCACTATCTTTTCGCCACCAGGTTACCCACCCCTGTGGAGTGAAAATGTTATCGTGGAAACTGCCGTCGAAAACGTCATGGGTCCAGTTATCCAGGCACCAGCCGGGTTCAGAATCTGGCCGGCAGGTGATCCCCTCGAATCCCGGATTCTTGAGAAGTTCAACGTTCTCCTGAACCGGGCGGGAAATTGCAGGCATTGCCTGAGATATCGTGGGAACGATGCTCACAAGTGCCCCCAATACCACAACGGCCGTCAATATGTTTCGCAACATGTTTTTTTCACTCATCGAATTCGACCTCCCCATTCGTGGTGTACAATATTCCGTTCCATCCTTGTTCCATTCTAGAGCCTGGCATTTTCATTGAAATCGCCGTCAATGCCCATGCGGGGGCGTCCCTCTCTGTGAACTGGATTCCAGGCATATCGTTCGATTTCATTTGGGTGCGTTTCATTTCAGTTGGAAAGTGG
>CAZXVB010000473.1:0-1873 GCA_964643875.1 uncultured Anaerolineales bacterium
TGTCAGCAGTGTGAGACAGGCTGCCTCGCCACCAAAATTCTCAAGTACTGATTATAGATACATCGCCTGGGCAAACGTCTGCGAGAATCCGGGCGCAGAAGCCAGCTCAATGTACTGCACCTGCTGCCCCAGGCGGCGCGCCTCGGCCCGTTTCTCCCAAGAGACGAGGGCCAGTCTAGCTCCTAGACCGGCCGCATTCCCTACTTGACGGATTCGCTCCATAGGGATGGCGGGCAGGATGCCGATGGTGATGGCACTGGAGATATCCACGTAACTGCCAAAGGCCCCGGCAATGATCACCTGTTGGATGTCGTCGGGGGTTAGCTTATGCGCCTGTAACAACACCTCGACTCCGGCCCGGATCGCCCCTTTAGCCAATTGCAGTTCGCGTACGTCCTTTTGTGTCATCATGATGGCCTGATGCCTGTCGTCTTCCTCCACCCACACAAACCCCCGCCCCGTGTTTCCCTCCCGTACACGGGGATGCGTCCTCATTCGCCCCCGCCGGTCAACGATACCGGCCCGGCGCAACTGAGCCAGAGCATCCAGAATCCCAGAGCCGCACATACCGACCGGTGGGCCATCGCCGATGGTCTGGAATTCGACCCGGTCGCCGACCAGCCGGAGGTGCTCGATTGCCCCTGACGCTGCCCGCATCCCGCAAGAGATGTGGGCGCCTTCGAAGGCCGGCCCCGATGCACAGGAAAGGCTGGTCATCCGCCCACGATGAGCTAGACAGACTTCCGTATTGGTGCCAATATCCAACAGTAGGGTAGCCTCACCGGTGTGCGCAATGTCCGTTGCCAGAAGCGCGGCTACATGGTCCGCCCCTACGTACCCGGCGATGTTGGGCAGGAGGTGGATGTAGGCCCCCGGCGCAATTGTCATCCCCAGGTCACGCGCTTTGACGTCCAGTGCCGATGTCACGACCGGCACGTAGGGCGCTTGGGCCAGCGGCCCCACCGGCAACCCGAGGAATAGATGGTGCATAGCCGTATTGCCGACGAGCACAGCCTCGACGATGTGCGTGGCCTTGGCTCCCACCTGGGTGGCCATTTCGGCTGCCGCCCGGTTGAGAGCCGCGACAACCAATCCCCGCAGGTGCTCCGCTTGTTTAGGAGATTGTTGGGCGTAGGTGATGCGGGCGATCACGTCCTCCCCGTAAGCGATTTGGGGGTTCATCATCCCCCGCGCCGCCAAAGTTTTCCCCGATAGCAAGTCCAACAAATAGGCAGCGATCTTAGTCGTGCCCAGGTCCACGGCCAGCCCCAGGGGACGGGGTTCGGGGGGCAACACGGCGACGATTTCCTGCCCGTCCCGCACCACGGCCTGGACTGTCCAATCCTGGGTGCGCAAGTGCGTGGAGAGAGCTTGGAGAGCCTGCACATCCACCGTGGAGACCGTCAAGCCGTGTCGCTCGCTGAGGACATCCCGGAAGCGCTCGGCATCCCCCCGCAAGTCTTCCAACGACGGAGGGGGTACCGAGACTCGATAAGCTCGCACAGGCGGAGCGACTTCGAGGTGGTAGTCCTCGCTTTCCACCTGGGTTCGTTGAGGCGTACTCAGCGATTCGGGGGGTACCCGCACTTTACAATCCGTCAAGGGGAATGTGCGGCATGCCAGGCGATAATCGGCCTGCAACCGGGCGGGAGTGAGGAACTTTTCCTCTTCGGGAGTCGGATCGGAGACCACCCCGGCCATCACCTGTACCACGCACCGGCCGCAGCTTCCGTGCCCTCCGCACAGATTGATCAGCTCTACGCCCAGTTGCCGGGCACAGTCCAGCAAAGATTGTCCGTTGGGGCATTCTCCGCGCCGACCAATTGGTTCGAAATCTACGTATATGGGCATAGTAAACCTGGTTAGCTTCCTT
>CAZXVB010000474.1:0-1842 GCA_964643875.1 uncultured Anaerolineales bacterium
GGCGATTTATGCGCGGATTTGCCTTCAAAAACCGAGTGTTTTGGTATCGAAAATGACAACCTGCGGGAGGGTTGCCCACTTTCCAACTGAAATGAAACGCACCCGTTTCATTTCAGTTGAGAACACACCGCTGGCACAGTCAGGGGAGACCGGCCAGAGCGCTCTTTTTTGCCCGCTGGGGCCGGTCTCCCGACCGTGCCCAACTGAAACACACCCATATACAAACGTGCGACGCGCCTCCAAGGCGCGTCGCACGTTGGGCTATCGGATCAAACTGTTTTGGTGTTCACCATTGCCCAAACCCGGGGAAGTGCCAGTGCTGCGAGTAAGACTTTGAGGAGATCCCCGATCACAAAGGGGAAGAGTCCAGCCTTTAGAACAGTGCTCCCACTCCATCCCAGGAAGGCCGCTAACCACGCTAACCCAAACGCGTAAATGACTACGTTCCCGATCAACATTGAAATGGAGGTGGTCACAAAGCGCCGATGCCAACCTCGTTCACTCAGCCAACCCACGACGAAAGCGGCAGCCACGAAGCCCACCAAATACCCACCGGTTGGGCTGAACAGCCGGGCAAGTCCTCCTGTGCCGCCGGCGAAGACCGGCAGCCCTATCGCTCCTTGTGCCAGGTAAACCATCACCGTCCATGCGCCCCGTCTGCTGCCCAACAATGCGCCTATCAATAGGATGCCAAAAGTTTGGCCGGTGATTGGAACGGGCCAGAGGGGAATCGTTATCTGTGCTGCCAGGGCAATCAACCAACTGCCGGTCACAATTAAGGTGATTTCCTCTCGGCGACTGATCTGTGGACAAACGATCTCCACAAGGGACGGAAGGGTTTTCTGGTGAGTGATCAAGCTCATTTTTTGACTCCTCCATTGTGAATTCGTGAATTCCTCTATTGCCTTTTTTACCCATTGCTGTCCCCGTTACGCTGGGAACATTGGGCTACATTATAAGACACTATGGACGATTGGTCAATCAGGCTCCTCATGTCCACGAGGGATTATGAAAAGCGCATATGGTGCTTTGTTGACTTTTGTGTTTCCCCAAGCTACAATTAGCGGGGTGTGGTGACTTGATAGGTGACTCGTTCGATGAAAGTGGTTTCGCTTATCGTGCCTCTTGCGTAGGCGTGTAGGTCCACGCTGGGGACAGAGGCGCGGATGAGGGTATCGGTGAGGGGGCTGTTGGCCTGGATGATGACTTCGATTTGCGTGAAGTCAGCGCATATTGCTTGCTGTTGGAGAGCCAAGGCGATGTCGAAAGCATCCCAGACGGCTTGGGCGGCGGTGTCGGGACGCTGGTTGGCGCGGAGGGGGTAGGCGAGGCGAAATTGTAACGTTCCACCTGGCGTGAGAATCGCGCTTCCCATCAGGCCGGTCTGGGCCATCATTTGTGTAGCCTGCCATTGACAGAGGGATGGTGGAGGGGGCGGTGTGGGTGACGAATATGGAGAACTTGGTTGGACGGTGTCGCTATCAGCGGGGACAAGGGAGACCTGATTGGTGACGGTGACTGCTAGTGCGACCAGCACGATAAGGTTGGCCAATGCCAGGGTGATGATGGTTCTCTTTTGTTTCCGATTCATTCTTTGCTCGTTCTCCTTCAGTTCGTAGCGAAAAGTGTAACATGCCTGTCGGCAAATGGCAAACGGCAAGTGTAACATAGAATCGTAACTACTCAGGCTACTTCTGTTAGCGATTGAAATCGCCTCTGGAGGGCTTGGAGCCAAGCGCCCACCTGCGTGGACAGCCAGCTTTAGCTCCTCAGGCGCGGTTTCAACCGTCGGCCTGAACTCACTACTCGACATTTTGACCCTCCCGCAGGTTCGGATGCGGT
>CAZXVB010000475.1:0-1833 GCA_964643875.1 uncultured Anaerolineales bacterium
GATGAAATCAACAATGGCTAGTTCAGAAACAAATCAGGCAGAAACAAATCAGGAGCGGCGATTAGTTGACTGTGTTTTTCCCGCGCAACGTCCTGCTCCCAGGGGACTGGCTGTGGTTGTGGGAATGGTGGCTGTTGCTGCACTTTCCCTTTTATTGAACGGATGCAGCGAATTCGTCTCCAACCTCTCCCCCACGCCGACAGTACCATCCAACCAGACCATTCCTTCTCCCACTCCCCTCCCGCTCCCGGAAAACGCGACTGTGGGCGCACGTATCCTGGCCAGGGGATATCTGCGGGTGGGCATTCGATACGATATCCCCCCTTTCGGCTATATCACCGATGAGGGAGGGGTGGCTGGATTTGGTGTGGATATGGGCCATGAACTGGCCCGTCGCTGGTTGGGGAACCCCCAGGCCGTCGAGTTCCAACAAATACGCACGGACACGGCAATCGAACATCTCCAAGCCGGCAATGTGGACATCGTGATCACCAACCTCGTCCACACGCAAGAGCGAGAGGAGCTGGTAGACTTCACTCTGCCCTTCTTCATAGATGGGCATGCGCTGTTGATCCGTACTTCTGACGCCGTCAGTATCACTGAGCCGGGGGACCTCCAGGGCCGCCCCATCGCGGCGCTGTCCTGGACCGATGCGGCCGATGTATTACAGGCAAGCGTCCCCTTTACGCTCACCTTTCGGACCTTCGACCGCTTCGATGCTGCCGTCGCAGCCCTGGGACAGGGGGAGGTGGACGCTGTCACCGAGTTGCGCTCCCGGCTCTTTTGGGGAAACCGACTTCTCCCAGAGACGACCATCGTGGGGCAACACACCTCTGCCTCGGTCGCCTTTGCATTTCCAGAGGACAATGCCTTTTTTGCCGATCTGGTCAACTTGACCTTCCAGGAGATCGTCAGCGATGGTACGTATGCGGAGATCTACACCCGTTGGTTCCCGTTGGAATACCCACCGACCGTCGAGCACTGGCCAGGGTCCGGCAGTGTGCCATCCCTGGCGGAGACCCCACAAACCTTCAACGCACCGGACACCATCGCTGCCATTCAGCAACGAGGTTACCTGGTCGTAGCGATGCCCACCGACCGTTCACCATTTGCCTACCTGGACGCCGCCGGCGTTCCGGTCGGCTACGAAGTCAACCTGGTCCAACGGTTGGCCGGACGCTGGTTGGGCGATCCGGCGGCCGTTTCCTTCGTCACCACGACTATCGAGGCCGGACGAGAGATGGTGCACAACGGCCAAGCGGATATCGTCATCGGCGGGTTGCGGCACACCCGCGCCCTGGAACGAGAGTTGGATTTCAGTTTGACAACCTACTGGGGCGGTGAAGGGTTGTTGGTATGGGCCGGTACGCCGATCACTAATCTGATGGCGTTGAACGGTCAGCCGGTGGCCGTGCTTGAAACCAGCCAATCGGTATTTCAACAAGCGATGGACGAAACCGGGGCACGGAGCACGGTGATGCCCCAACCGACATTGGATGCCGCTGTATCGCTATTGGAAGGTGGGTATGTCGTGGCCGTCGTTGCGGATCGGGCCGATATGTTGGGGCGAGCCTATGCGACCCCCGGTATGGGCGTGCTCCCTATGCGGCTGGCGTATATCCCGATGGCCGTTGGGCTGCCGCCGGGTGACTCTGACTTCCGCGATTTGGTGAACCTGACACTGCTGGCGATGAAAGCTGATGGGGAATTCGATGCACTGTACACCGCCTGGTTCGACGACAGCCCTCCCACGATGGAGGCTTGGCCCGGCGCTCCGACCCATTCGCTCCGGCTGACGCTGGAAACGCAAGTGACCCCGGAGGGATGAGTTGG
>CAZXVB010000476.1:0-1820 GCA_964643875.1 uncultured Anaerolineales bacterium
CACAAAAGCGGAATCGACTTATTCGGCGCGATTCGCGCCGCTAAACATTACATGTGAATGTCTCTACTCGATCTTCACCCATATCCCGGGGCTCAAGACGGTGGTCCCTTCCACACCCTACGATGCCAAAGGGCTGCTCATCTCCGCCATCCGGGACAACGACCCGGTCATATTCTTCGAGCATAAACTGCTGTATGACATGGAAGGAGAAGTGCCGGAGGATAGTTACACGATCCCGCTGGGAGTGGCCGACGTCAAGCGGGAGGGCAAGGACGTGACAATTGCCACGGTTGGGCGCATGGTTCATTTCGCGCTGGAGGCAGCGGAAAAACTATCGCAGGACGGCGTGGACGTCGAGGTGGTGGACCTGCGCTCCCTCTCCCCGATGGACGAGGACGCGATTCTGACCTCGGTCAAGAAGACCCATCGTCTGATCGCGCTGGACGAGGACTACCCCCGCTGCAGTCTGGCGACGGACGTCGTCGCTCTGGTCTCCGGTGAGGTTTTCGACTACCTGGACGCCCCGCCCAAGATGATCACAGCGCCGCACACACCTGTACCCTTCAGCCCGGTTCTGGAGCAGGCTTATATCCCCAGTGTGGACACTATCATCTCGACAGCACAGTCCCTGATGTAGGCATCTTCAAGGAAGGCATAAGCGCGAGGGTCTTTATGGATTCGCGTGGGTGATGTCTTGGAGGCCTGAACTTGTTTGGTCTTTTCGCGCCGCACCCCCAACGAGTCGGGAAATCCAACGCTCAAACCACGGGAAATCCCAGAAGGCTAAATGCGACAAGAGTGAAGGGATTACACCTCGGTTACGGGGTGTAATCCCCCTTATTGAAGGAGAACCATGTCAACTGTCGGAATCATCGCCAATCCAGCCTCCGGCAAGGACATCCGTCGCCTGGTTACCCATGCCTCGGTATTCGATAACCACGAAAAGACACATATCTTGCAGCGGGTACTTTTGGCCCTGGACGCTGTGGGGGTTCAGCAGGTGCTCTACATGCCCGACTACTATGGCCTCGTAGACCGGGCGCTGGACGGGTTGCATCTCTCGCTCTCAGCCACCTCGCTCCATATGGACATGTGGGCCGACGAGCGAGATTCGACCGAGGCAGCCAGGCAGTTTTGCGAGGATGACGTGAGTTGCATCGTCACCCTGGGCGGAGACGGAACAAACCGGGCCGTGGCCAAGGGATGCAACAACATACCCCTCATTGCCATCTCCACCGGCACCAACAACGTCTTCCCCGAGATGATCGAGGGCACGATAGCTGGACTGGCGGCGGGTCTGATCGCCAGAAAAGCAGTGGATGTGGAAAGGGTCACGTATACCGCCAAGTGGTTGGAGGTGTACGTGGACGGCCAGATGGCGGAGATCGCCTTGATTGACGTGGTGGCGAGCACCGAACTGTTCATCGGCAGCCGGGCCCTGTGGGACACCCGCCGCATTCGGGAGATCGTCCTGGCCAGGGCCGAACCGAACAGTATCGGCATGTCATCCATTGGCGGCTGTTTACACCCCCTGGGACCTCAGGATAGAGAGGGGATGTACATACGGTTGGGCAAGGGCAACACCAGCGTGCTGGCCCCCATAGGTCCCGGCCTGGTCAGCAAGGTGGGCATCCAGGACTACCATTTGCTCTCCCTGGGGGATGAGGTGATGTTGGAGCCCGCCGCCTGTACCATCGCTGTGGACGGTGAGCGACAGATCGAGGCCTTCCCCGAACAGCAAGTAAGCGTTCGATTGACGGACCGTGGCCCCCGCGTGGTGGATGTGCAACGGTGCGTGCAAGAAGCCAGCCGGTGCGGGG
>CAZXVB010000477.1:0-1796 GCA_964643875.1 uncultured Anaerolineales bacterium
GGCCCTGGGGGCAGAGATGCCGTTCTGGGACCACTCTTTAGACCTGGTGGTGTTGACCCATCCCGACGCCGATCACATTACCGGGCTGCTGCCCGTGTTGGCGCGTTATCGGGTGGGCGCGATTCTCTTTCGGGACCTGGCGTTGTCCGATGCAGTGTATACCCAGTGGCTCCAATTGGTGGCCGCCGAGGGGGCGACGGTCTACACGGCCTGGCCTGGGCTGGAACTGACCCTCGACACCGACGTAACGCTGACGGTCTTGCACCCGGCCGAGTTGATTGTGGGGAGTGAGAGCGAGGGGAACAACAACTCAGTCGTCACTCAGTTGCGCTATGGCCGGTTCACGGCCCTGCTGACGGGAGACATCGAGGCCAAGGTAGAGCGCCAATTGGTCTCGTCCGGATGGTCTTTGCAGAGCAGCGTGTTGAAAGTCGCCCACCACGGGAGTTGTAGCTCGACGACGCCGGAGTTTCTGGCGGCGGTCGCGCCGGAAGTCGTGGTCATCAGTGTGGGGGCCGACAATCGCTTTGGTCATCCGTGTGAGGAGGTGCTGGAGCGACTGGAGGAGCTGCCGGTCTATCGCACCGACAAGCAGGGGGCGGTGGAGATCATCAGCGACGGGAACCAGATGTGGATAGAGACGGAGTGGAAGTCATCGGCAAAGTGAGGATCGGGCCTGGGAAAGCGCCAAGGTGACCGCCTGCTCCGGGGTGTCTGCTCGGAGGATCGGTGGAGATGGATGTCCATCCCGCCCCATCCACCATGACCGCAGGCTGATCACCGGCGTCCCAAACCGCAGAGCCAACGCGATCTCACTCAGTGTCCCGTAACTCCCCCCGATGGCAATCATCGCCTGGGCGGTACGCGCAATGATGGCGTTGCGCGCCTCTCTCAGACCGGTCACGATGGGGATATCCACATATGGATTGGCCTGACTGAAGTCTGTACCCGGCAACACGCCCACGGTCAGCCCGGCGGCGAATTTGGCTCCCTTACAGGCAGCTTCCATCACTCCCCCCCGCCCTCCGCAGATCAGCACAGCGCCGGATGTCGCCAGGCCGCGACCAACTTCCTCGGCCAGCCAGGCCTCCTCATCGGTCGGTGCTGACCCGCCGACCACGGCAATCATCAGGGGCAAAGCGGAAACTCCTTCAACGTGGTATACTCAGCCCCGGAGGGCTTCAACACGCTGCGGATGATCGCAAACCGCTCGGCTGTCGTCTGCCCGATCTGGCCGATGGCGGTGTCCGCCACGACAGCACCGATCCGCGCCACATCTCCAGAGGGCACGCCTTTCTTTACCCGTCCCAGCGTCAGATGGGGATGGAACGGCCGCCTTTCCGGTGGATATCCGAAATTGGTCATTGCTTCTTCGACTGCCTGTTGGAGGAGCGTCAACCAGCCGGTCGGCGGCCCTTCCGCCACGCCGGCCCAGATGACTCGCGGGCGTTTGGTGTTGGGAAAGCATCCCACCCCTTGCAGGATGAAATCCCCACCGGTGGCATGCCGGGCTACGGTCTCCAGCGCTTGATAGATCTCTGGTAGACGCTCGACGGGTGTCTCTCCCAGAAACTTGAGAGTCAAGTGGATACCCGCCGTGTTCACCCACCGCACACGATTGACGGGAACACGGCCCGCCAATGTGTGTTGGATGGATTCCAATTCCGTTAGCAGATGGGCGGGCAAATGAATGGCGATAAATGTGCGCAAGGTTTCCATATCCAAGTCCTCAAGTTACTATTCAGGCGCGGTTTCAACCGTCGGCCTGAACTCACTACCCGACATTTTGACCCTCC
>CAZXVB010000478.1:0-1751 GCA_964643875.1 uncultured Anaerolineales bacterium
AATCGCCTTTGAGTTCAACCTGCGGGAGGGTCTCCAACTCAGTTAAAACACACCCTAATCATTTACTATGGAACCAATGAACGAGACGACAAAGGACGAAACCCTGGAAGGCGCTGTCGGGAGCCAACCCCAGCGCACATTGACAGCGGAACCACGACCTGCACCCGAACCGACTACGGCGGAGATCCTGGCAGAAGTCGAACGCCGTATGACCCAGGCCCGCCACTCTCCGGCCACAGAGCGCCCTATGAGCCGGTGGATACAGTTGGTCGAACGAGGTGCTTTCTGGTTTGCAGCCCATTGGCTGGCACTGTTCAACACGTTGGCGTTTCTCTACGTTGGACTTCCCGTTTTGGCCCCCATCCTGATGCACTGGGGAATGGAAAAACCGGCGCGGGTGATCCATGCGATCTACAAACCACTCTGCCACCAGTTGCCGCAGCGCTCTTTCTTCCTGTTCGGCCCGCAGTGGACGTATACGCTACCCGAACTGGTCGAGTTGGTAGGGCTGGACCCCCAACTAACGCCCTGGGCAGCGGCCTTCATTGGCAACTCCGACGTGGGGTACAAAGTCGCCATCTGCCAGCGGGACACGGCGATATACGGGGCCGTCTGGCTATCGGGCATGACCTATGCTCTACTGCGTCGGCGGCGAAAAGTCCGCCCGCTCCCGTTCTGGGCCTATCTCCTGTTTGGCGTTGTGCCGATGCTGTTGGATGGCGGCTACCAACTCCTATCATACATACTGGCCACGATCTGGCCCAGCAGCCCCATTTCACCCCGCGAGACAACTCCTTTCTGGCGGGTAATCACCGGGATGACCTTCGGGATTGCTACTGTCTGGCTTTCCTACCCCCTGTTCCAGGAAACGATGGACGAGCTGCGGGACTCACTGCAGCGGCGATACGGATGGGAGTAACCTGGCGATGATACGGGAATGCGTGGATGGCGTGGTTTTCTACCGTTTTCGTCAGTGGGTCAACGGGAGTCAGGGGGAACATCATTTGAGGCACGCAGTGCTGACCCGGATCGGGGGAGTGAGTCAGGCCCCATACGCGACACTCAACCTGGGGCATACTGTTGGTGACGATCTGTCGGCTGTCGAGGAAAACCACCGCCGGGCGCTGGGCGTGGTAGGGGTCGCGCCGAAGAAGGTCGTCAGTCCGTACCAGGTCCATGGCGCGCATGTGGGCATCGTCGGGCCGGTACACCTCGGAACAGTACAAGCCGCGACCGATGCCCTGATCACCGCAACGCCGGGTGTGCCGCTCCTGATGCGCTTCGGCGACTGCACACCAGTGTTGTTCTTCGACCCGGTACGAGAGGTAGTGGGAATGGCCCATGCCGGATGGCGAGGCGTCGCGGCCGGCATCGTCCCCGCCACGGTGCGGACGTTGGTCGAACGGTTAGGGTGTGATCCCGTCAACGTGCAGGTGGGTATCGGCCCGACCATCGGCCCTTGTTGCTACCAGGTGGGAGAGGAGGTCGTCGAGGCGGTACGGGACGCCTGCCCACCAACTTCGGCCGGCCGGGAACAGGAACCAGACAGGATCGCGCGCCGTGGGCCAGATGGGAGCTGGTACCTCGATCTGGTCGGTGCTGTGCGGCGGCAACTGTACGCCGCCGGCATCCCGGCCACGCACATCGAGGAATCCGGCCTGTGTACAGCCTGCCGGGTGGATGAGTTTTTCTCCCATCGCGCCGAGCGGGGGCGGACCGGTCGCTTTGGCATTTTGATTGGCCTGGCATAA
>CAZXVB010000479.1:0-1746 GCA_964643875.1 uncultured Anaerolineales bacterium
ACACACACGCCGACGCCTACTCCCACGCCGACGCATACCCCCACCGCCACACCAACACACACGCCGACGCCTACTCCCACGCCGACGCATACCCCCACCGCCACACCAACACACACGCCGACGCCTACTCCCACGCCGACGCATACCCCCACCGCCACACCAATGCAGGCTCCATTGGCGTATCGCTCGTACCTGCCCCTGGTGAGAAAAGCTATTATCCATTCCCCCCCGGGTGCTCTGTTCCCTGGATGGTGGAGGCGAAAATGCACTGATCTATTGGAGTAAATGCTATGCGTGCTTTACTTTTTCCTAGCTATCGCGGCAGCGGATTCGGCCATATAGGACGCTGTCTGGCGCTGGCGGAGGAGCTGACACGGCGAGGAAACGAAGTTGCCTTTGTGCTGGGACCCCCTCACGCTGATCGCGTCTCAACGGCCGGCTGGCGCGTCTTCCGCCCACCAATGCAGACGATGAAGGCAGCGTCTCTCCCCCGGCATTGGTTGAACAAGTTGCGGAACTGTCTAACCCCTGTTCAAACGCACCTGTTCTTCTCTGACCTCAATTTCCAGGTTGTACGGGATGGCTTTCACTCGCCGCAAATCGTCGAGCAGGAGGTAGCCTGGGAGTTGGGGGCCGTCGAGCGCTTTCAACCCGACGTGTTGATCGGTGATGTCTGGATGCTCACATCTATTGTGGGCCGACTGGCTGGCCTGCCGGTAGTGCAAATCATCCGGGCCGCTGCACATCCTGCATTCCCTTGTCTCGTGTGGTGGCGAGAAATCCCTCCGCAGGTCTGCTCACCGGACGTACGCCCGGTATTCAACCCTGTGTTGGCCCGTTGGGGATTGCCGCCGATCCAACGCGCTGAGGATCTCTTGGATGGTGACTTGCTTCTCGTGCCGGGCATTCCGGAGTTGGATCCTCTACCATCGGATGTCGAGCGAACCCGCTATGTGGGACCATTGATACGCTCTAGTCGTGCGGAAGAGGAACTGCCGGAGTGCCTTGAAGTGTTATCCAATGGAGATCATGATCGTCCGATCATTTACGTAACGGTGGGAGGCGGCTCAGAAGCCGTTCGTCGCTTGAACTTGCTTCCATTCTGGGAAGCAGCGTTTTGCGAGACGGATTGGGAAGTGATCGTTTCCACCGGAGGACGGCCGCTCCCCCGCCGATGGCAGCCACGGGAACACTTCTATGCGTTTCCCTGGGTTCCTGGCCCGGCGATGATCGCTTCTTCCGATGTTGTGTTGTTCCACGGTGGGTATGGCACAATGATGGAGACGGTACGGGCTGGAGTCCCATCTGTGGTGCTCCCATTCCATACGGAGCAAGAGGGGAATGGCCGGCGTCTGGAGCAAAGCGGATCGGCCCGGGTGTTGGCCCCGGACATCGCCGATCTACATCCATTGGTGGGCCGGTGGCAAGGAAAGACGTTTGTCGCTTTGGCCGGCCATCGCTGGTTTGTACACCCCAAGCAAGTGCGGGAAGCGGTGAAGGCGATTCTGGATAATGACCGTTATCGGTCGAACGCGGGGCGGCTGCGATCCGCACAGGCAGAGTATGCTGGTGCTCCATTGGCTGCCGACATCCTGCTGGGCTGGCTCTCATCCCCTCACTGATCCACTTTCCCTCCATCCACCGTAGTTATTCAGGCCTTCACTACTCGACATATTGATCGGTAACCCTCCCGCAGGTTTGAAATTCTGACCCTGCGGGAGGGTCAAAATGTCGGGTAGTGAGTTC
>CAZXVB010000480.1:0-1700 GCA_964643875.1 uncultured Anaerolineales bacterium
CACGTATGATTGAGGTTGAGCATTGAGGGGTGGGGTCATATCGGTCGAGGCAGCATAACCATGTTATTCGCCATGTGATTGATTCACTACCCGACACATTGGTCAGTAGCCCTCCCGCAGGTTTGGAAGCCACATCCGAATCTGCGGGAGGATCAATGTCGGGTAGTGCGTGTGATTGAGGATGTGACATACCCCCGGACTAGAGCAAATTGCATTGACAGCGTTATTGATTCGTGGTATAGTGTTTTACTATTCACGGCAATCGCTTTCCAGACTTTCTTTTGGCTTCGAGGGGAATATGGCAGGGAGAATGAAATTTTTGTTTGCCGGTTTGCTCATTGCTTTGGCGGTCGGCTACCTGATTGTGAGCAATACCGGCAGTAGTGCGCACTACTTTCTTACTTTAGAAGAGTTACAAGCGATGGGCAGCGATGCTCTCCATCGGAATATCACGATCTCCGGGGCTGTATTGGGGGAGACGATTGTGTATTATGCCGCTAAACCAGAAGTGCGGTTCACCATCGTGCAGATCCCCGGCGATCCTCAGGAGATCGAACGTGCCGGCGGACTGGCGACCGTGCTCCACAATGCGGTCAATGACCCCGACGCCCCCCGTTTGGAGATCGTGTATGCGGACATCAAGCCCGACCTGTTGCAGAACGAAGCCCAGGCCATCATTCGGGGACAGTTGGGCGAGGATGGGCGCTTCTACGCCGATGAAGTGCTCCTTAAGTGTCCCACCCGGTACGAGGAAGAGATACCGGCTCAGGTGGAGAGTAACTGATGTTAGGCGAGATTGGCTCCATCCTGACCGGTTTGGCGTTGGCGGTAGCGCTTTACACAGTCGGGGCGGCGTACTGGGGTATCCGGATGAAGGACGCACGTTGGGAGATCAGTGGCCGTCGCGGCGTTCAGGCGACGGTCTTTTTGTTGGGAACCGCCTTTTTTTTGCTTTTCCTGGCCTTTGTGACAGACCGGTTCTCCATTCGCTACGTGGCGCAGCACTCGAACCGGTCGCTTCCCGTGTACCTGAAAATGTCGGCTGTGTGGGCCGGGCAGGAAGGATCCCTGTTGCTATGGTCATTCCTGCAAGCTCTGTTTACCTGGCTCCTGATCAGACGGCCATCCGAACATGTCCGCCCACTGATCCCCTGGAGTACAGTCTTTCTAAGCCTCATCACGGCTTTCTTCGTTGGGGTAACCCTCTTCCTTTCTAACCCCTTTGCTCCATCCCCCGTCCTGCCGACCGACGGACAGGGGCTGAACCCCCTGCTCCGACATCCGGGAATGATCTTCCATCCACCGACGATGTATATGGGATACGTCGGTTTGGCGATCCCGTTTGCACTGGCGATGGCCGCCCTGACGATCGGCCGGGTGGACCGTTGGCCCCAGGCGGCCCGGCGATGGACGCTCACCGCCTGGTTGTTTCTGGGGATTGGGGTATTGCTCGGCGCTCGCTGGGCCTATGACGTGTTGGGATGGGGAGGGTACTGGGGTTGGGACCCGGTCGAGAACGCCGGACTGATGCCCTGGCTCACGGCCACGGCCCTGCTCCACGGCATCGTAATGCAAGAGGAACGGGGTGGCTTTCGATGGTGGAATCTGTGGCTCTCTACACTCTCGTTCGTGTTGGTCTTGTTTGGGACGTTCACCACCCGCAGCGCCCCGACGGCGCGGTGCCGGCAGCCCGGCGGGAT
>CAZXVB010000481.1:0-1686 GCA_964643875.1 uncultured Anaerolineales bacterium
AGCCGATTTCTTGAGGCAGCCCAAAGTGTAAACCAATTCCCAGGAGAAAATGAACTATCCCTGTTAATACTAAGGCCGACGGTTGAAACCGCGCCTGAGGAGCTAGAGTTACCTGTTCACCTGCGTGGACAGGTGCGTCCACATAGATGGACGCTTGACTGCAGGCCTTCCAGAGGCGATTTCAATCGCTAAAGAATTAGTCTGAGCGGTTACTCTCTCGCATTGTAAAACCGATTATCAAACAAACTACCAGCCCCAGGATCACGGCGGCCATGCCATACGGGCCGATCCCTCCGACGAGGCTTTCGGCCAGATTATCTGGTTTGCCGGCCAGCGCGAAGTTGTGGGCGAATGCCGCGCCGGTAATCATCCCCAGGACGAAGATGGCTGCGTCCCCGTCGCCCTCACCGGATAGGAAGAGTTGTCGTCCGGGGCACCCACCGGCCAGGGCAAAGGCTAGTCCTGCCAGCGTCATTCCCAGGAAGTTCCACACGTGTTGGCTATGGGCAATCGGTTGCCCGAAGAATCCAACGTGTACTTGCCCCAGCGCCAGGTTGGTGAGGAACGCGACTATCAGCAGTGCACCGACGCCGCTGATGAGATGGGTGTCTCTTATCAGGATGACGTCGCGGATCGAACCCATTGTGCAGAAGCGGGTCCGTTGGGCCAGAAAACCGATCACCAGTCCGGACACCAGGGAAACGCTCACCGCTGCGTGCATAGAACCCGGACCACTCTTGCTCAAGAAGAGAGCGCCGTTTTCGCCAGTCTTGATTTCGAGAACGAGCAAGAGCAGCATACCAAGCATCATCAGCGGCATCATCCAACCGACCGCCGGAGCGGTTTTGTGTGAACGCCCCAGGTTGTAACCGGCCTTCAGGAACTGAACTCCGATGAAGATCCCGAAGACCAGTCCCGCTAGCCCCAGGATGGCGTTCAGGTCTCCGCCGGCCAATCGCAACAGGGCACGCCATGGGCATCCCAGGAAAGCCAGTGCACCGATCATCGCACACATCCCCAGCACAAAGCGCACGATGGGGGCCGATCCGGCCCGGGCCTTGAACTCATGGAAAACCAAGGCTGCTGTCAGCGACCCGAGCACAAAGCCGATGATCTCCGGTCGGATGTACTGGACGACGGCTACCCGGTGAAGCCCCAGGGCGCCGGCGATGTCCCGCTCGAAGCAGGCCACACAGATGCCCATATTGGGAGGGTTTCCCCAATATTGCAACAATGGAGCTAGCAAGCCAATGACGGCGCCGACCAAGATGATGCCTTGACGGGAGGCAAAGAATTGAGTCAGACGTTGGGAATAGGAAGTGTTGGTCATTGGTGAGAACCTCCTGTTGAAGATATGTCTCCACGCGCCCGCGTGACACTCAAGGTCGTGCTCAGGCACGGCGTGGGCAAAAAACCGCCACCGGCACAACACGCACACCGGTGGCGGTTTCCCACACCAGGAGGTCAGGGGAAAAGTTTACATCAGCCTGGGGGGTGGGGTGCTCTTGTCGCCTGGGAGCGCTAGGCCCCACAACGCCTCGGGTGTACGCAGGCCGGCCCGCGGACGCCAACCGGCGTCCTTCGTTCGCTCTCAGGTTAGACGGTGATACAACACGACGTCCTCCTTAAATCAATCGGGTGCGTTTCATTTCAGTTGGAAAGTGGGCAACCCTCCCGCAGGTTGCC
>CAZXVB010000482.1:0-1684 GCA_964643875.1 uncultured Anaerolineales bacterium
GACTTTGAGTTCAACCTGCGGGAGGGTCTCCAACTCAGTTGAAACACACCCAAATCAGTCAAAGGATAACGGTTACTTTGTTTGAGGTGTGAAAGACTCACAGACAGAGTTGTTTTTATGGTAACGACAACAGCAATGGATTTATCCTGCGTGAGGATTGGGCTTGCTTCGGTTCTGGTGATCGCTCGATTGCTCGAGCGCTTGAGCGGCCAAAACCCGGCAACCAGCCGCTGTAGGCGATGCGGGCGACATTTTACCACAAAGTGCAGAGATTGTAAAACGTCCCACATTTCCTCATAGCAAGGCGTGGTATACGGATTCGGTCTCGGCCGCTGCCCGATCCCACGAAAAACGGGCTGCCTGTCTCAAGCCTTGCTGGCGCATCTCGGCCTGTAAAGATGAGTCGCTCAGTACGCGCCGTATCGTCTCCTGGATGTGGGTGATATCGGTGGGATCGAAATAGAGTGCCGCTGCACCGCCGACCTCGGGGATGGAGGAGCGGTCCGACGCCACTACCGGTGTGCCACAGGCCATCGCCTCCAATACGGGTAAGCCGAACCCTTCGTACAAGCTGGGGAAGACCAACGCTTGTGCCCCGGCATAGATAGCCGGCAGGTCCTCGTCCGGGACATAGCCGGGGAATAGGACCGCTTTCCGGGCCGGAGATTCTTCCAACCGGGCGAAGAAATCTCCATACAACCAACCACGCCTTCCCACGACGACCAGGGCGTCTGTTAGCCCGGCCGCCTGCAACGCTTCGAAGGCGGACAACAGGCGCGTCAGGTTCTTGCGCGGTTCTATGGTGCCGACCGAAAGAAGGTAACGCGCCGGCAGGCCGTAACGGGTGCGCACGGCTTCCACTACTGCTGGCGGTTGTGGTCGGAAGTGTGCATCGGCGGCCTCGTAGACGACGGTGATCTTTTCCGCCGGGAGACCATAGGCAGCCATCAGGTCTCTGCGGGTGCATGCGGAGATCGCGATGATGTGCGTGGCCCGGCGACAGTAGAGCGGCAGGGCCAGGTTGAGATACCACCGGTTGAGCGCTTTGTGGTACTGTGGTAGATGGCGGAAGATGAGATCGTGGACGGTCAGGACGGTAGGGATGGAATGCAGCGGCAACAAGAGATGTTCGGTCGCGTGGAAGAGTTCCGCGCCGGGGAGAAGCTGGTCGAATCCCACGCGGGCCAGTTGCCCCAGCCAGACGAGCATCCGCCATGGTTTGTAGCCCAGGGAGACGGTGTGGGCAGGGAGGTCTTCCAGGCCGGCAAGTGAATTGATGCCTCGTTCGGCGTTGTAGAACAGGGCGTACCGCTCGGGGTCCATAGTGACCAGGGCGCGGGTCAGGCTCTCGGCATAGCGTCCCAGACCGGCACGGCGATGAACGGCGGCGGAGACATCAAGGACAATGGACATTGTAGGTTCAATCACATCGTATATTGTACCATACTCGGATATCCCGGCAAGCGTATTTTCTTGAGATGCGACGCAGGTGTAACATTTCTTTGCCCCACTCGTCCTATAAAGCGGGTAACCACTCAGGCTACTTCTGTTAGCGATTGAAATCGCCTCTGCTCACTACCCGACATCTTGACCCTCCCGCAGGTTCAGAAGCGGTTTGGGGGCATTTTATGCCCTGATGTGGGGCCATACACGTGCAACTGACGTAATTTCAAACCTGCGGGAG
>CAZXVB010000483.1:0-1679 GCA_964643875.1 uncultured Anaerolineales bacterium
TCCAACAACGGGGGCATCCGATGGGCGATCTCGTCCCCTCGGAGGCCGTACAACCGTCCGACTAGCTCGATCTGTTCTTTGGCGGTCAGCCGTTCGTACAGGTTCAGGTTCTCCGGTACGACCCCTATGCGTCGCTTTACCTCCAGCGGTTCCTGTCGAATGTCGAATCCTCCCACCGTGGCGGTGCCGGCCGTCGGGGGGAGCAAGGTGACAAGCATGTTGATAGTGGTGGACTTACCGGCTCCGTTGGGGCCTAGAAAGCCAAATATCACTCCGCGCGAGACTTCCAGATCAAGACGGTCTACGGCGGTCAACTTGCCGAAGCAGCGGGTCAATCCAGTGGTGTGAATTGCTGAGTCTGTGGTAATACCTTGGTTCATAATCCAATCTCACTCCAACCTGCTCTTAAAATAACTCGACCTTCATCTACCGGTCAAATCAGCGTCAATCTGCGGTGAATCCGTGTCATCTGCGTTCAGATGTCGGGTAGTGAATCCGCGTGCCATTTTTCGCCCTGTCTGGGTAGTTACCGTTAGTTGTCAATAGAACGAGAGCAAACGGTGGTTTATTCGTTCGACTTCCAATTTTAGCAAACCTGATGTTAGGCAATGCTTCCCAACGTCAACGTCAGCGAAGAGGCCAGCATATAGAGTGAGGCAAGTTTGAAAAGTAGCCAATTCCGTCGCTCGGTGGGGGCGATCAATTGCCATACTGCCAGGATCACCATTCCTCCGCTCATCAGCGAGAGCAGCATCAGGGCGATAGGGTGGATGCGCAGCTGTACCCCGGCGGTCATCAACACCAGTGTGTTGAGCAGATTGGCCCCGGCGATGACCAAGTGCGTCGCGCGGGGACCATAGACATTGGGCCATACCGGGATCCCGGCCTGGCGATATTCGTCAGCATAGCGGATCGCCAACGTCAAGATATGGGAAGGAATCCAGAGCAGAACCGACATCGCCAACAGGATCCCCACGATGTCTACTCTGCCCAACGCCAACACACGTCCGGCCAACACCGGCATTCCACCGGAGACTCCGCCAAAGAGGATGGAAAGCGGAGTGCGTCGTTTGAGCCACATTGTGTACACCCACAGATCAAACCCAAAACCTAATGCGACTATCACGCCAAAGTGCCTGTCGAGGGCAAAAGAAAGCAACAATCCGGCCCAAGAGAGTGCTCCACCCAAAACGCCGGCCGCGCGGGGGGGGATGCGGCCAGCCGCCAGCGGTCGGTCGGCCGTGCGGGCCATTTGCGCATCCACGTCTCGATCCAACAACATATTCAATACCGTACACCCGCTGATGGCCAAGAAAAGCCCGATGGTCATCCCTACGCCTTCGTAGGGATCGAAGGGCAGGCCGCAGGTAAGTGTGTAAGCACTGATAGCTGTGACTAAAAGCAGAGCCGTTTGGCGGATTTTGATCAGAGACCCCCAATCAGCTATTTGCGCCCAGGTGAGTTGTCGTCGGGCGATGATTTCGGTATCCAAATGTCCCTCCTTGAGTATAACTTGAATGTAGTTGATCCACTTTCCCAGGGCAACACACGGCCCTTGGATCTCCGCCAAGGAGAAAGATCCCCTTCGCTCCTGAGAAACGGTTGGGTGCCCCCTCGGCTCGGCAAAGTCTCTGACCGCAGCCGGGGACCGCAATGGCCCTCCGCCGCTCGAGCCGAAT
>CAZXVB010000484.1:0-1667 GCA_964643875.1 uncultured Anaerolineales bacterium
GGATAGTGGGCGCGGAAGGGAGCGATGAGGCCGGCGACCCGGTCGGCGGCGGCCGTCTCCAGTTCGGGATGCGCTGCTGCGGTGAGAATGAGCACGCTGAACTGCGGCCCTTCGAGCGCAGTCAGGCTTTCCAGCAGGCGCGGCAGCGTGCTCTCGCCATCCAATGGCGTGGGGTGGTCGTAGACGGCCTCAACTGGCCCATCCGCCCGCTCACTGCCCCAGGTCCAATAAGTTGGGATTATTACAATGACATTTGACATTTTCTCTTCTTGAAAGTCACGTTTTTGCGAACTCATAGCGATGGGCGACAGGCGACACAGAGAAGATCGCCGCCGCCCCGTTACAATTCCACCCATTCAGGATGGGCAGGCAGCACAAGCTGCGGCAACAACGCTCGCAAGCTGAAGTCCTGCATCACAGCCGTGTCGCCGCTTCTCCTCGGATGAAACTCATCACTTCCGGCATGCCGGCCGTGGCCACCCCGAGCACTCGGTCCGCGCCGCCGTAGTAGACATAGAGCCTCTCGTCTGTCATCACCTGGCCGCAACTGAAGACGACGTTGGGCACGTCGCCGTAGAGTTCCCACTCCTCCTCCGGCTCCAGGATCGGTTCTTCCTGCCGCTTCAGGACGACCGTCGGATCGTTCAGATCGAGCAAGGCGACGCCCAGCCGGTAGACGTGGCCCTCGTCCACGCCGTGATAGATGAGCAACCACCCCTGCTCTGTCTTTACCGGCGGGCCGGCAATGCCGATTTTCAGGTGCTCCCACGTCCCCGGTCGAGGCCGCATGATAACCCGATGCTCTGTCCAATGCAAGAGGTCGTCGGAGCGGGCGATCCAGATGTCGGGCGGGCGGCGGTGGAGAAGCACGTAGCGTCCGCCGATCTTTTCCGGGAAAAGGGCGGCATCCTTGTTGTCCTCGTCAGGCAGGATGACGCCCAGCCGTTCCCAGGCGATGAGGTTGCGCGACGCCGCCAGGGAGACGCGGGTGCCATGTTCCGAATAGGCGGTGTAGACCATGTAGAACATATCGCCGACGCGGGTGAGACGTGGGTCCTCCACGCCCTTGACCTCAAACTCGTTGGCCGGCTCCAGCACCGGGCGGTCCATCCTCAGCCAGTCGAAGCCGTCACGACTGACGGCGTAGCCGATGGTCGAAACATAGTCTATCCCTTGAGCGCGAAAGAGCATGTGGAACAGCCCATTGTAGTGTACGACTGCGGCGTTGAACACGTTGAGCGCCTCCCAGGGATGCTCTCTTTTGGGGTTTAGAATGGGGTTTCCAGCGTAACGTTGTAACTGCATCGAGATCACCTCTGCGTCAGCAGGTAGTTGACGAATTCATTCAGGCGCACGCTCGCAGCGCAGCACACTACGTCGGCGCCACCGTAAAAGACAATCAGATCGTCTCCGATGACGACGGCCCCCTCCGGGAACACCACGTCCGGCACATCGCCGATCCGTTCGTACTCCTCCTCCGGCTCCAGGATCGGCTCCGGCATGCGGGCGATCACTTTCCAGGGCTCCTCCAGGTCCAAAAGCGCTGCGCCAGCCCGGTACACCCGGTTCTGGTCAACCCCGTGGTAGATCAGGAGCCAGCCCTCGTCGGTCCTCACCGGCGGTGGCCCGGCTCCTATCTTCCTGGACTCCCAGCGCTGTTCCGACTT
>CAZXVB010000485.1:0-1664 GCA_964643875.1 uncultured Anaerolineales bacterium
CGATAGACCATCGTCGCCAGGAAAAACAGCAGGGCAACACTGGTAAGCAAATAAGCATACCGCAAAGAATCGAAGTATGCCCAGGGTGCCCTTACATTTTCGATTTCGAGTTGATTGATACCTACGATGATGAGTCCCCCCACATACCCTATGTAACGCATCCAGGGCACCTGCTCCAAGAAACTCGCCTGTTTGGGGAACACCAAGGCAAGATGGAGCATCGTACTCCCAGCAAGAGGAAACGTGGCCACCCAAACCCGATGCAGACGATGGGTCACATATAGATCGAGGACCAGCCCCAATGAAAGAGCAACCAGGGCACAGAACACACTAAATACTTGGGCAGCGGCTTCGTTTTGCCGAAGAAGGAAAACGCCGATTCCAATAGCCAGATAGACCAGACCCAATCCGTACGGCAGCCAGAAAAACTGCCTGAATATGTGGGCCGGCATTTGTGTCAGGCGGAGAGTGACCGAGCGGGTCGAGAGATCCGGAGCGACGACATGCACCGTCACCACGTCTCCGGGGGCGTACGCGAGTAGGACATCCCACAATGTGGTAGGGGTTTCAATGGGGTGATCGTCCAGGGCGACGATCTGATCAGTATACCGTAGACCAGCCTGATATCCAGGCAACACATCTTTTTCTACACCATTGATCACTAAGGTTGGTTCAACGAATACACCAAGAAAGGGAGACTTGGCAGCCTGCCAGGCCCACCAGGCTGCGATTATCAATGTGATCGCAGTAAAAACGAGCACCCCGATGACGATCCAGGCTTGCAGGGAGCGCCTGGGGCGAAGCGGCTCGTGATAACGATCGGCGGAACCGGTGTTCACATTTCACCTCGCACGATAACAGGCTACCAATGGTCAGGTAGGGGCAAGGTGTCCCCCGCCCCTACTCAATCTGGATTTCGAACAATCAGGACCGTGACTGGCCCAAACTCCACGCACGCTGGAAGACTGGAAGAGCAACCAGAATCTGATGCTCTGTATGGCATTCCATCTGATTTTTACTTGAAAGTACCGTTCAGCCAGCGAGAAAATCCGGTTGTCCAAAGTCCATCAATCTGTTTATCTAAATGGAATTTTAGCATAGATATGAAAATTTGTCGAATGCTGCCTCACTGTCAATGAGGAACCTGCCGCTCTCGCCGCGGCCGATGTACGGGTAATGGCACAGCCAGCGGGGACGTTCTTCGCCTGGGGGCTGGACGATGGCGGGAAGTGGACGCGAGCCAAGGCCGACCTGAAGGCACCGGTAGCCATTTGCGATATCGGCTTCAATACCCTCAACCTGTTCACTGTAGAAGGGGCAATGTCGGGCGTTGATCTACCCGCAGCCTGGCGCGCCTGGAATGCGGACGACATGGATGTTCGCCCCTCCGCTGGAGCCGGAGGCGGGCGACGCGCTGTTGAACCGGATTGGGGAGCAAGAGGTCTTTGTCACCGCCCACTACGACCGGGCCGGATGGTTGTTGGCCCTGGAGCGCTGGGACCGGGGGTTGACACAAATGTCATCATCTACGACGAGAACGGCGTCGGTCTGGCCGGACACGACGATGTAGACGTGACGCGGGGCGATCTGAGCAGCCAAGTCACTGGCAGGGAATCGGACGCCCCAGCACCTACGCCGCCATCGTGGCGACAATCCAGACGCGG
>CAZXVB010000486.1:0-1653 GCA_964643875.1 uncultured Anaerolineales bacterium
TAAAAATTATTAAGCCTTTTGAAATTTGCCAGACTCCAGCTCCGATACGAATGATCAACGCTCCAACTCTATCTCAATGCTTGAGGATCAAGGGTAAATACACGAAGCGGATCTGAACAGGCACGTGCGTCACATCGGTCACATAGCGTTGGAGAGCCGGACTGACCATCGAAGTCGCCGTGACGACCGTCCGGTCACTCTGTCCGCGCACAGTTTCGGTGTTGGGGATGGAGACGGTCACCTCGATTCGCGCTTCCTCGCCCGGCTGGAGCGTGACCGGTGGGTAGAGCGTTCCTCCTCCCACGATCACGGCGAGCGCGGACCAATCCTGGGAAGAAGACCACACAATCTCGTAGGTGTCGCTGAAATGACCGATGTTGCTCAGGGTATGGGTATACACGACCTGACTGCCCGGCTCCTGAAAGGAGGAGCGGTCCGGCTTCAGGATGAAGTCACGCACTAACACTGGCGGGGCGGAGCCATGGGGACCACCGGAGGCCGGCGATGTCACATGACAGGTGGCGCACGTATTCAACGGGCCATCATACCCCTGGAGAGCGATGAATTTGAGGCTGTCCGCCGCTTCACGGCTGGGCGCAATGGCGTGAGGGCTATCGTGACAACCGGCACAGTAAACGCCCCCGTGACCCGTGGACAGCCGATACAATGCAGCGTCCTGATCATGCTGACCATCATCATGGCAGCCACTATCGGCGCAGGAAGGTTCTTCCAGCCAGGGTATCCGCCCGGCATCGGCAACTTCCATCAAAGTACCATGACAGTCTGTGCACTCCATATCATACGGAGGCTGAGACATCACGTCTCGCAAACAACGGGTGTTCGCCCCTGGATGACACAGGTAACAACCGTCTATCCCATCCGGTATCCCCACATCTCCCTCGGCATGGACAGCATGGATCGCCTGGGAAAGATTGGGGCGTTGGCCGGGTTCCATCGGCACGTCGGGTAACGCATTGGAGGCATGGCATGTGGCGCACAACACCGGCGCATCCTGGACCAAAGTGGTGCTTTCCCGCTGATCGTGTAGCGCCAGGATGTTAAGCTCCACATTGCCGGTTGCGATACCCTCCACTCCTTCATCGTAATGGCAGTATGCACAATTCATCTCACTGGAAGTAGGAGCGACGGCGGTAGTCTCAGCCAGTTTCTGTCCGCTCTCAGCATCCCAAACGACGACGGTAGCCAACTGATAAGGATTCGGCGTCGTCGGAGCGCTATCACCGAATTCTGTCAACGGGATGCCCTCCGCAGCAAAATGATCAGTGTAAACATCCATTGTGCCGGATAAGCCCTTACCGGCCAAACCTACATTGGGGGGGAGATCAACACCGAAGAGCAACTGATCGTAGTCCCAGAAGTTGGTTTTACCCACAGAGTAGGTGTTGTCGGCGAAAGAATACGTCACTGTGATGCCGGTGGTGATGATCTGCGGCGGGTCGCCGACCTGCAACACCTGCGCCCACAGAGTGTTGCCAGGTGGCAAGGTAGCCAGGTACTGATAATCCGCATTGTAACAATGCATACCCAGATCGTTCCACACCAACAGTATGTACCCGGTCTGGGTGGCGACAGTTGCCGGCACCGCCTCGGGGAGAACTTCAAACGCCACGGCTGTAGGAGCAGCCCAATGAA
>CAZXVB010000487.1:0-1647 GCA_964643875.1 uncultured Anaerolineales bacterium
GTGGCTTACTCATCGGCGTCCCTCCCGCTGCCAGGCATTCCGGAGCCGATCCACAGGCAATGTGACCAGCCTTTCGCCATTGAATCCCTCGATACGCAGCACCGGCTCGGCCGTCACCTGGCCGATGTGGGCGAATGGCACGCGTCGCACGAGTTGCTCGAACTGTTCCACGCACTCGGCCGGCACTTCCACCACGAAGCGTCCCCCTGTCTCGGCAAAGAGCGCCGTCGCATCCACGTTTACGTCTGCATCGCGGGGCAAATTGGCTAGCGAGACCGAGAGCCCCAGCCGGCCGGCAAAGGCCATTTCGGCCAGCGCCACGGCCAGTCCTCCCTCCGAACAATCGTGGCACGCTGCGACCAGCCCTTCCTCCATCGCCCGGTGAAGCGCCCGCATCGTCTCGATACTCTCCGGCACCGGTGCGGGCACATTTCCATCGTCGCGTCCCAACAGCCGATACCAGGCTGACCCTCCTGGCTCCGCGCGGGTCGTCCCCAGCACATACAACATATGTCCGGCTATCTTGAGATCCATCGTCACTGCACGGCGCACATCCTCCACCAGTCCAATCGCCGAGATCAACAGTGTCGGCGGGATCGGGACTCGCTTTCCATTGCGATCCACATACTCGTTGTTCAAGCTGTCCTTTCCGGAGATAAATGGCGCTCCGTAGGCCAGTGCCGCGTCGTGACATCCCTCGGCCGCGCGTACCAGTCCCCCTAACCGATCAGGCAGCGACGGATCGCCCCAACAGAAATTGTCCAGCAAAGCCACCCGATCCGGGTCTGCCCCTACGGCTGTCACGTTGCGCATCGCCTCGTCAATCGCCGCCCAGGCCATCGCATACGGATCGCGCTTGCCGTAGTGTGGGTTGATCCCGCACCCCAACGCCACTCCCCGCATTCCTTGCGTACCCAGCGGCCGCAGCACTACCGCATCCGAAGGCCCATCGTGTCTCGGCCCGACGAACGGCTTGACCACCGTCCCGCCTTGCACCTCGTGGTCGTAGCGTCGAACCACCCCTTCCTTGCTGGACGTATCCGGCGATGCCAGCAGATGCAACAACGTCGTTTCTATATCCACATTTGTTGGTGGAGGTTGGATGATCATTGTGGGCGGTTTCCACACTGCTTCCAGTCGGCGGCGCGGGATCCCCTCGTGCAGGAAAGCCATGTCCAGTTGCCCCACTACACGACCGCGATGGCGCACGGTGAGCTGTCCGTCGTCGCTGAAGTGGCCAATGACCATGAGCAGCACATCCCATTGCTCACAAAGTTCCTGCAGGCGATCCAGGTGCTCCGGTGGGACGGCCAACACCATCCGTTCCTGTGCCTCGGAGAGCCAGACCTCCCACGGTCGCAGGCCAGGGTACTTGAGGGGCACGTCGGCCAATTCCACATCTACCCCTGTGTGCTTGCCCATCTCGCCGACCGCCGAGGAGAACCCGCCGGCGCCACAGTCGGTGATCGCCGTATAGAGCCTCTCATCACGGGCGATCATCACGACTTCGAGTAGAGCTTTTTCCGTGATCGGATCGCCGATCTGTACCACGCTCCCTACCGTCTCTCCCGTCCCCGGCGCGAGTGTTGCCGAGGAGAATGTCGCTCCATGCAAGCCGCCCCGTCCGGTCCGTCCCCCCATCGCCCC
>CAZXVB010000488.1:0-1637 GCA_964643875.1 uncultured Anaerolineales bacterium
CTGCGGGAGGGTTACCGATCAATATGTCGGGTAGTGAAGGCCTGAATAGTAACCTGTGAATATCAACAGCTTTGGCCAAGCGGGGATTTCTCGGCCTATACGCTGTGCCGAGGACGGTACTGGATCGCCTCTGCCAGGTGGGGCGTTTCGATTCGCTCGCTGCCGGCCAGGTCTGCAATCGTGCGAGCCAGTTTGAGGATGCGGTGAAAGGCCCGGGCGCTCATCTGGAGTTGTTGCATCGCCGCTCGGACCAACGCCCGACCGGCCTCGTCCAACCGACAGACCTGTCGCACCATATCTGGCCCCATCTCGGCGTTGCAGGAAAGATCGCGCCCCTCGAAGCGACGACGCTGATACTCGCGGGCCTGCTCTACCCGTTCACGGATAGCTTGTGAAGGTTCCCCCAACCGATCTGTCGTCAGTTTGTCGTAATCCACTCGCGGCACCTCAACATGGATGTCTATCCGATCCAACAAGGGGCCTGAGATACGTTTTTGGTAGCGGTTGACGGTTGCCAGGGAACAAGTGCATTCCTGTACCGGGTCGCCGTAGTATCCACACGGACAGGGGTTCATCGCCGCGATCAACATAAATCGGGCTGGGAAAGTCAACGTACCGGTGGAACGGGCGATAGAGACCACACCATCTTCCAATGGTTGTCGAAGTCCTTCCAGGGTACGTGTGCCAAACTCAGGCAACTCATCCAAAAAGAGCACCCCGCGATGGGCCAGGCTGATCTCCCCGGGTCGGGGCCAATGACCGCCCCCCACCAAACCGGCGTGGCTGATGGTGTGATGAGGGGCACGAAAGGGGCGATGACGGATCATAGGAGTGTCGGCCGGCAACAGGCCGGCGATGCTGTAGATCTTCGTTACCTCCAACGATTCATCCAACGTCATCGTGGGTAGAATCGATGGCATAGAACGTGCTAGCAGCGTCTTCCCGGCTCCTGGCGGGCCGATCATCAACACATTATGCCCGCCGGCCGCAGCGACTTCCAATGCCCGCTTGACGTGCTCCTGCCCCTTGATCTCCGCAAAATCGGCCATATAGGTGGGAGGGGGCAATCGGGAAGTGTCCGTATCCGGCTCATACGGGGAGATTGAACGCAGACCCTGCAAATGGACGGCCAGTTGAGCCAGGTTTTCTACCGGGATGACTTCCAAGCCATTCACCAAAGCGGCTTCAGGGGCGTCCACTGCCGGGACGAAGATACGCCGCAAGCCGGACTCCCGGGCCATAGCGGCCACCGGGAGGATACCATTCACGTGGCGCACAGACCCGTCGAGGGAAAGCTCACCGATGAAGAGTGCATCTTCCACGGCCTGGGGCCACACTTGCTCGGAGGCGATTAACATCCCCACGGCAATCGGCAGGTCGTAGACTGGTCCGGCCTTGCGAATGTCTGCCGGGGCCAGATTGATGGTGATCCGCTTGCCCGGGAAGACCAGGTCGGAGTTTTTGATGGCGGCGCGCACCCGCTCGCTCGACTCCTTGACGGCTGCGTCGGGTAGCCCGACGATGACGAGGGAGGGCATGCCTCGAGAAGTATCTACTTCGACTTCGACCAACACGCCGTCCAGACCGATGAGTGCGCAACTGCTGACTTTGGCAAGCATGCCTATTGCTCCTGTTAC
>CAZXVB010000489.1:0-1611 GCA_964643875.1 uncultured Anaerolineales bacterium
CGCCCAACCAGGCGCCGCCGGGCCGTTTCGCCGGTGGGGGAATACCCCACCGGGTGGGGGGCGCTGTAGTCAGTCTCCTGACCGTGCCATATGTGTGGCGGGAGAGAGAACCTGCAAGTCTTGCGCGCTCTCAACATACCGCCGGACCTCAGCCTTTAACCGTTTGACGCACTCCCATGGGACCCGCATGCTACCTAACTCTGCCCTCTCGTGAATGCTGCCGTCCGGGGAGGGAAAATGAAAATCCGACCCACCGGTGGCAATCAGATCGTATGTACGGCACATTTCTAGAAGTGCCGTGCTATCGTCAGGCGAGTGAGCGGGGTGGTACACTTCCAGGCCCCGCAATCCATACTCCACGAATTTCGGGATGCGACGCACAGCCGCCGCCCCAGAATGGAACGGATGAGCCAACACTGGCACACCTCCAGCCTGTCGAATGGTTGCAATCACTTCGGCTGGTGAAAGTTTCAGGCGGGGAAAATAGGCCGGCCCATCGCTACGAATGAACCGCTCGAATGCCTCGGAGATCGTCGCCACGTATCCCCGTTCCTCCAACGCCAACGCGATATGTGGACGCCCTAGCGTGCCACCGGCGGCCAGGGCTTGAACTCTTTCCCACTCTAGAGGCATCCCCATACTGGCCAATCGGGCGACCATCTTTCTGGCTCGCTCCACTCTGGAGGCACGCATCGCAGCCAGGCGACTGACCAGCAATTCGTTCTCCGGGTCCACGAAATACCCCAGGAAGTGCAAATCTCCCCATTCACCCTCGGAGCTGATTTCGACCCCTGCGATGACCTCCAAGCCGGTGTTCTTGGCTGTTTGCAAGGCTTCGGCTATCCCTCCCAGCGTATCGTGATCGGTGATCGCGATCGCCAGTTGGTTTCGTTCCAATGCCATACGCACAACCTCTGATGGGGAACAAGCCCCATCAGAGGCCGTGGTGTGGATATGCAAATCCACAAAACCAAAATTATCCTTCATCTTGATAGTCTACCGGTGGACGTTTCAGAATTCGCATCCGTATTGCTGTCCGTTCTTGTCCGTCGATTATTACCTCTACGAAAGATGGAATACACATAATTTCGATTCCATCCTCCTCCAGGTAACCACTGGCGATGCACACTGCTTTGATTGCCTGATTGACTGCTCCTGCACCAATAGCCTGGACATCCACCTGTCCCTTTTCCCGCATCACACCAGCGATAGCACCGGCTACAGCCGTCGAGCGCGAACTGGCCGCTACTTTGACTATATCCATCGGCTCCCTCCTTGTTTTCTCGGCCTGTGCCCAATGTCAATGCACCAGTTACGACGGTGCCCTTTATAATATACACCCAAAAAGAGCTTCGCGCAAGCGCACCTTGAACGGGATAACCTTCACGGTTCCTGAAGAACCTTTTTACCTTGTAAAATCCAAGAACTAAAGGTATAATCTTTAAAGATTTGTAACCAGCCAGCAAGTTGGGTGGTTGTGCATTTAACTGTGATGGCAATCAGGAATCAAGTCACTTAGTAAGGAGGACTGGCCGGAAAGCCCGTCCTACGTTTACGTTCACCACGATTCATTTCAGTACTACCGTAAGTTGCGATGGCCACAAAATCAGA
>CAZXVB010000490.1:0-1568 GCA_964643875.1 uncultured Anaerolineales bacterium
TCCTTCTATGCTGCCCCTGCGTACAGGGGAAGGAGTGAAGGACGGGGGTTTGCGGGCGGCTTAGCCGCCCGCAAACCCCCACATCTCATCCTGTCCCGCTTTGAGAGAAATAGACAGGAAAGATGCCTGAGTAGATACACTTATCGAAGCAAAAGGGCGGGGGTTGGAATGAAGATCGGTATCATATCAGATACTCACGACAATCTGCCTATGGTCCAGACAGCCGTGACGGCTATCCAAGCAGAGGGAATCACACACTTATTTCACTGTGGGGACGTGTGTGGCCCCATGGTGCTGGAGGCGCTGACCGGTTTCGAGTTGTGGATTGCCCAGGGGAATATGGATCGCCACTCGATCCTTTCCGGAGCTGCTGTGGAGATCCTGGGACGCAACCCCTTAGCTTGGATTCACAAGCCGATGTTGGACGGCTATCGCATAGCCGTGCTCCATGGCGAAAACGAAGAGGCGCTGAGCAATCTGATCGCATCGGGTGCGTACACCTACGTCTTCCACGGGCACACCCATCGTCGCCGTGACCAGGTATTTGGCCGCACCCGGGTGATCAACCCCGGTGCTCTGGGCGGAACCCGACGCCAATCTCGTTCCTTTTGTATCCTCGATCTAAGCACCGGTGAAGTGCGGTTCATCGAATTATCAGGTTAGCCCGGATACAATGGCCTTCATCACAACGCAATCATAACAAGAGGACCTCAGGTGATATGCAAACATTGACTCACGGATACGTACAAGTTTACACCGGCGACGGGAAAGGAAAGACGACTGCCGCCCTGGGATTGGCGTTGCGTGCATCGGGGCATGGTCTACGCACATACATTGGGCAATTTATGAAAGGGCAATCGTACGGCGAACTAAATGCCTTACGTGAACATCCGCTCATCACCATCGAGCAGTATGGAGATGTGCGGTGTATCCATCGGGAAGAGGTGACTCCGGCCCACATCTCACAGGCGCAGGCCGGCCTGGACCGGGCCAGGGAAGCGCTGCTTTCCCAGGAATACGCCATCGTGGTACTGGACGAGGTCAACGTCTCCATCTGGTTCGGGCTGTTGACCGTCGAAGACGTGTTGGCATTCCTGGACATTCGCCCCCCCCAGGTCGAAGTCATACTAACGGGTCGCAGAGCGCCCCAGGAGCTGATCGAGCGGGCGGACCTGGTGACGGAGATGGTGGAAGTGAAGCATTACTATCAACAGGGAGTACTGGCCCGCAAGGGGATCGAGCGGTAGCTCTTCTCCGCCCTGGCATCGGAACTCTGATCGTCACATTGGGATTAAGATAGAGTGCTCACCCTCCCGCAAGTTCGAGGGATTCCAAGCGCAAAAGTGTCCTCTCCAACGGCAAAAAAGGAAACGCAAAACGAGTAATGAACCAGAAGCCGGCCATCACCCCCAATGAAGTCAACACCTGGCTGCGCCAGGGCATCGCAGCAGCCCGGGCCGGTCAACAGGCCCAGGCCCGTGAGATGTTGATGCAGGTGGTCGAAATAGACGAAGAGAACCTATTGGCGTGGCTGTGGCTCAGCGGGGTTGTAGATAGTCTAGAAGACC
>CAZXVB010000491.1:0-1561 GCA_964643875.1 uncultured Anaerolineales bacterium
ATCGGGCGGCATCCGGTGCGTAACGCAAAGTGTCAACCAATGATGAACCATCCCTCAGCTGAGTAGTAACACCTACGGAAGAGTTATCATCCAAGACAACACGGGAGGGAACAATGCTCCAGACGGTTCAGGTAAGTAAAAAGCAGTTGACGGATTATGCACCCATCGTGGGAGAAGCAGCTATTGCAGAGATCCAAGCCTTGGCGGAGGCGCTGCGCGGGGCGCGAGTGGTGCACATCAACGCCACTGCTTTTGGCGGCGGTGTTGCCGAGATGCTCTATACACTGGTTCCTCTGATGCGCGACGTAGGCCTGGAAGCGGAATGGCAGGTCATCGAAGGAGCCGATGAGTTCTTCAATGTGACCAAGGCATGTCACAATGGTTTGCAGGGAATGGAGATTCCCTTCACAGAAGAGATGCGGAAGATTTGGCAACGCTACAACGAGCTGAATGCGGCCCGTTTCGAGGGAGCTTATGATTTCATCATTGTCCATGACCCCCAACCGGCCGGACTACGTCATTACCACGGGGACGAGCGTGGGGGGCATTGGATCTGGCGATGCCATATAGACACCTCTCACCCCAATCCAGCCTATTGGGACTTCTTTGCGCCTTACATCTCAGAATACGAGGCCGGCGTCTTCACGATGCCCCAATATGTGGGGCCGGCAGTGAATTTCGACCACCTGGCGATTATCACACCGACGATTGACCCACTTTCACCAAAAAACACGTTGATGTCCAAGGACGAAGCACGGAAAATCGTGGCTCGCTTTGGCATCGACGTCTCTCGTCCCCTACTGACCCAGGTCAGCCGGTTCGACCCGTGGAAGGACCCCCTGGGAGTCATTGACACCTACCGCATCGTCAAGCAACAGATGCCGGCGGTGCAATTGGCACTGGTCGGCTCGATGGCGTCGGACGACCCGGAGGGCTGGCAGTACCTCGACAAAACCATCCGCCATGCCGGGGAAGATTTCGACATCTCCATCTTACATAACTTCCACGGTGTAGGAGCAGTGGAGGTGGCGGCCTTTCAGACGATCAGCGACGTAGTGATCCAGAAATCCATCCGCGAGGGGTTTGGCCTGGTGGTCACCGAACCGATGTGGAAAGGGAAACCGGTCGTGGGCGGCAATGCCGGGGGAATTCCACTCCAGGTGATTGACGGCGAGACCGGTTTTCTGGTCGAGTCGGTAGAAGAGTGCGCGGAGAAAACGTTGTATCTGCTGGAGCATCCAGATGTAGCAACCCGGATGGGGGCCGCCGGTAGGGAACACGTACGTCAAAATTTCCTTTCGACCCACCACCTGAGAAACTATCTGCGACTATTTGCCGAAATACAGAATAGTGCAACGCACTGTTGATAACTGCCGTGAGGCGTGAGAACAAGCGAACAAGCGAACAAGCGAACGAGCGAACTAGCAAATGACGTGCGACGCATTCCCAAGGTGCGTCGCACGTGGCCATTGAATGGCACTTGTGCTTTATCCCCACCCGAATATAATTAGGGTGCGTTTCATTTCAGTTGGAAAGTGGGCAACCCTCCCGCAGGTTGCCA
>CAZXVB010000492.1:0-1502 GCA_964643875.1 uncultured Anaerolineales bacterium
AAGCGGCGCGGTATTGAGCGTCGGCTAGATATAGACCCGGACACGATTACCTGGAACCGGGTGGTAGATGTGTGTGACCGCAGCCTGCGGGAGATCGAGATCGGTTTCAACGATGCCACGCTGCGTGATGGTTCTCCCAGCCCGATCTTTCCCCGCAAAACGGGGTACGATATCAGCGTTGCCAGTGAGTTGATGGCCATTTTGGCATTGGCAACCAGCCTCAGGGACCTGCGTGAGCGGGTGGGGCGAGTGGTGATCGGGATGGACCGGCAGGGGAATCCGGTAAGTCTGGAGGACCTGGGCGTCGCCGGTGCTGTGACCGTGTTGCTCAAGGACGCGCTCATGCCCAACCTGATGCAGACGTTGGAGGGACAGCCGGCCTTCGTGCACTGTGGCCCCTTTGCCAATATCGCCCACGGCAACTCCTCCATCATTGCTGATCAGATCGCGCTCAAACTGGCCGATTACGTCATCACCGAGAGCGGCTTTGGGGCGGACATAGGTATGGAGAAATTCTTCGATATCAAGTGCCGCTATTCCGGCCTGATCCCGAATGCTGTGGTGCTGGTGGCGACGGTGCGGGCACTCAAGATGCATGGCGGCGGCCCCAAGGTAAGCCCCGGTGCACCGTTGGATAAGGCCTATACCGAGGAGAATCTGGAGCTGCTGGAGGCCGGTCTGTGCAACCTGGGGGCACACATCCAGAATGCCCTGCGGTTCGGTATCCCGGTCGTGGTCGCGGTCAACGCATTTTCCACCGATACACCGGCCGAGTTGGAAATGATTCGGGAATATGCCGTTGCTCAGGGCGCTGAAGATTCGGTAGTCACCAAACACTGGGCCGAGGGCGGCGACGGGGCGGCCAAACTGGCCGAGGCCGTGGTGGCGGCATGTGAGAAGCCCAGCAAGTTCGAGTTCCTCTACCCGCTGGATTGGAGCATTAAGCAGAAGATCGAGCATATCGCCAAGACGATTTACAGCGCGGGCGATGTAACCTATACGGAGTTGGCCGAAGAGCAGATCGCCCGCTACGAGAAGGCGGGGTTTGGTAACCTCCCAATCTGTATGGCCAAGACCCATCTGAGCATCAGCCACGATCCTACCCTGAAAGGCGCTCCTTCCGGGTTCACGTTGCCGGTGCGGGAAGTCCGGGCCAGTGTAGGGGCCGGCTTCATCTATCCGCTGATCGGTAAGATGAGCACCATGCCCGGCCTGGCGACATATCCGGCCTATATGAAGATAGATCTCGACCTGGAGACGGGCAAGATCGTGGGATTGTCGTAAGACGTGAAGCGTGAAACGTGATGCGTAACTCACGTATCACGTTTCACCCTCATCACTCAGGAGGTAAGGATTATGAGTAAAGTGGTGCTTGAAGTACCCACCCTCTGGGCCGACCACCACGTCCTCAAAGTACGGGACGCGCTGGTCAACCTGGAGGGAGTTAATGACGTGTACGTCAGTTCGGCCTGGAAGCAGGTGTTGGTCGCTTATGACGACAG